>NZ_JAUSTN010000018.1:0-1044 GCF_030812875.1 Peptoniphilus koenoeneniae | reverse complement strand
TTCGGAAGCCTCAATACAGGTGGTGCATGGTTGTCGTCAGCTCGTGTCGTGAGATGTTGGGTTAAGTCCCGCAACGAGCGCAACCCTTACCATTAGTTGCCAGCATGTAAAGATGGGAACTCTAGTGGGACTGCCGATGACAAATCGGAGGAAGGTGGGGATGACGTCAAATCATCATGCCCTATATGCCCTGGGCTACACACGTGCTACAATGGTCGGAACAAAGGGAAGCGAAACAGTGATGTAAAGCAAACCCCATAAAGCCGATCCCAGTTCGGATTGTACTCTGCAACTCGAGTACATGAAGTCGGAGTTGCTAGTAATCGCAGATCAGAATGCTGCGGTGAATGCGTTCTCGGGTCTTGTACACACCGCCCGTCACACCATGGGAGTTGGCAATACCCGAAGCCGTCGAGCTAACCGTAAGGGAGCAGACGTCGAAGGTAGGGTTAATGACTGGGGTGAAGTCGTAACAAGGTAGCCGTATCGGAAGGTGCGGCTGGATCACCTCCTTTCTAAGGAAAGAAATTCAAATCACACTATTTTATTTTTATGGGGGTGTAGCTCAGTTGGGAGAGCACCTGCCTTGCAAGCAGGGGGTCAGGAGTTCGAATCTCCTCATCTCCACCAAGACAATAGAAAATTGTCAAAAGAACCATGACAACTACAAAATCAAAAAAATCAAGAAAAGATTAGTCAAATCAAATTTCAAAAGAAATAAAGAAAAGACAAATCACTGGAAAAATTAATGACAACAGTCAATTAATAAAGGTCAAGTTAAAAAGAGCATTAGGCGGATGCCTAGGCACCAAGAGGCGAAGAAGGACGTGACAAGCTGCGAAAAGCTGCGGAAAGGAGCAAATATCCAATGATCCGCAGATATCCGAATGGGGAAACCCGATCAAAAGATCATCTCATACCCAAACAAATAAGTATGAGAAGCGAACCCGGCGAACTGAAACATCTAAGTAGCCGGAGGAAAAGAAAGAAAACTCGATGTCCCAAGTAGCGGCGAGCGAACAGGACAAAGCCCAAAAGGACAAA
>NZ_JAUSTN010000017.1:0-1566 GCF_030812875.1 Peptoniphilus koenoeneniae | reverse complement strand
ATAAAATCCTTGTAATTATCATTCATCATTTCTTCTAAGTTTTCTCTAATATCTTTGTATTCCATAATTTCCTCCTTGTACTAAATAAGGAGAGCTTTTAGCCCTCCTCTACCTTTCTTGTCCTTTTTCGTTTTTTTCTTGATTTTTATCTTTTTCTTCTTCCGATTTGAATTTTGATATTTGTCCCAATATAGATGGTTTCTCTTCCCTTGCCTGAAGATTATCCTCTACATCATAGGTTGATTCAAAGTAATCACTATCTTTAAAATCATTGTCATACCTATCTGGTATTCCGTCATTATCTAAGTCTTTAGCTAACGGATCATAAAAGTTGCCATCATCATCTATTTCCAAGCCTAGTGCTTTCTTTAGGTCTTCTCTATCAACAGATATAAGGTCATCAAAACTTGACATTTTTATAACCTCAATCATATTATTGATAGCCTCTTGCTCAGATACACCATCTTCTAAGAATGATTCTGTTCTAATAGCTACATCATCTACATACTGAGTCCATGTTTTTTCTTCCAAATTTACTTCATATTGAATAGAGTGCTTACCATCTGGTGTTTCTGTATAGGCAAGTCCTATATGGCTTAAATCAGGATATAGTTTGTCAAAGTCTTCATAGCTATTAGATTCTGAAAACTCATAGTTAGAATAATCAACTATCGCCCTTTTTAAATCTTCTAATAATGGTGATTGGTTTTCTAATTCTTCCACTTCTCCCATATCTAAAAGTTTATTAATCTCAGCTAGTCTTAGGGTCTTATCCCTTAACTCATCTGCTTTTTCAAATGGTTTTGTCAATTCTACTTTGGCATTTTCTAAAGATTCTTTATAGTTTTCAAGGTTTTGATTTAACCTATCAAGTCTTGAAGGCATTTTTTCAATGGCATTATCAAGCCTTGTTATATTACCATCAGTAGAGTTTGAAAACTCTCCAAAGTATTCTGCTTTTCCTAGAAGTTTAAAGGTGTGAGTATTAGTCATAAAGTTATATGAAACTTGTAAGTCTAAATTTCTATATTTACCAATAACCTTGCTATCATTTATCTTTACCTTTTTTATTTCTTCTAATAGCTTCTCTCCAGCTTCTTTCTTATCTAAAATTTTATTTCCCCTAAGACTTATTGAAGTGAATTTGCTATCTCCTTCTCCTAATTTCTCAACACTTGCAATATCTTCTTTAACTGCTTGTATTTCCATTTCAGTTTTTAAAATACTTTGAGGATAAATTTTATTTACCTTATCTTCAAGCTTATATTTATTAGACTTGTAGTTTGCTTCAAGCATTTTTAATTTTGTAACTTCATTATCTAAATCCATTTTTTCTTTTATTAAAGGATTACCAGTAGCTAAAGCCTTAATTTCTGAATAAGATAGACTTGCTTCATCAACATCTTCTGCAACTCTTACTGGAGTTTTTGAAGTCATAATTTGAGAAATGAATTTTTGCTTATTCTCTATTGTCTGGTCGAGTAGGTCAGGGATATTACTATCCCTTTCCCCTCTAAGAACCGTGCATGAGAGTTTCCCCTCACACGGCTCAAGTTTTTATAAGCC
>NZ_JAUSTN010000016.1:0-1636 GCF_030812875.1 Peptoniphilus koenoeneniae | reverse complement strand
AGAAAGACTAACTATTAAAAGTCAAGAGGTAAAATGCTAAAAATATAAGAATTGATATTGATAAAAACTGAATAAAAATAAGCATGAAAAAATACCCTAGAGTTTAAGAATTTAAAAATAGGGTTAGCAAGGTTTTTAACCTTAAAATTGTAATTTTTTCAAAAATCAGTTTGCAATAAAACAAAACTAATTTTGTACTTGATAAGGTTCATCTTTAGTAAGAACAGCAAAAATAGTATGACAAAGCTTTCTAGCAACAGCATTGGTAGCAACTAGATGATGTTTTCCTTCACTAATCTTTTTTTGATAATAATCTGAGAAAACAGGATCACAAAATTCAGCTCTAAGAGCGGATTGAAAAAGAGCACGCCTTAAGTAAGGAGAACCTCTTTTACTCATATGATTGTAAGTAGATTCATATTCTCCAGACTGAGAAACGCTAGCATCCAAACCAGCATAAGCGACAAGTTTAGAAGGATTAGAAAATCTTTTAATATCTCCAATCTCACCTAATATAGTAGCTGCATTAACAGAACCGATACCTGGAATAGTAGTAATTGGAGAATTAAGTTTTTCAAGCAATAGTTCAATTTCATTTTCAACATCAGAAACCTGCTTTTGAATAAAAGAAATTTGCTCAATAAGTATTTTGATCTGAAGACTAAATGAATCCAGACAGAAATTAATACCAAAAGAAGAAGAAGCCTTTTTAGAAAGCTCATCAATCTTCTTAGAAGCATAGTTTTTCTTAGAAACAGATTCAAGAAAAGTATTCAAATCATCAGAATTAATATCCTCAAAATCAGAAGGAGTAGAGAAATTTGAAAGAATTTCCTTAGAAGTCTTCCCAAAAATATTACTAAAAGAAGAGGCATATTCAGGAAAAACTTGATCTAAAAGTGCAATAGTTTTTCTTTTAAGATCGCCAATTGAAGAAATGAGGTAAGACCTAAATCTGGAAAGATTTCTCAAAGACAAATAATCTTCATTAGAAAGCGAAGTCTCAACGAAATCTCCATATCTAAGAAGATCAGCTATTAAAAGAGAATCAATAACATCAGTTTTTCTCTTTCTAATCTCAATACCTTGTCGCCAACCGTCAGTTTGGATTGGATTGATAACACGAACAGTAAAGTTTTTTTCGACAAGATATGAGTATAGAGATAACCAATAATGACCTGTAGCTTCCATAGCAACTTCAAGTTCATTTTTGAAAGCTTCTAGTTTAAGGATTAAACTCTCAGCACCATCAATGGAATTTGAAAAAGAAAAAGCCTTAAAAATAACCTTTTTCTTGTCATCAACTAATGAAGCAACATGAGTATTTTTGCCAATATCGATACCTAAATAAAACATTTGAACCTCATAAAAAAGTATTTTAGATAGACACCTCAAAATCTAATAACGTTACTGCCTTATGGTATATACGAAGTACCCTGAAAGGGTCAACATCTAACTTATTCGTAAACAGTTAAAAGATTAGAGGACTCACTCTTTCAATTACGAGATTAAATCTCAAGGAAGTGACGAGTACACTCTATCTAATAACAATATTATACAGCAAACCTGAATAATACTTAGTCGAAAAAGGGTTATAGGTTACCTTTAACAACCTAAATACATTATATAAGGAAGT
>NZ_JAUSTN010000015.1:0-2418 GCF_030812875.1 Peptoniphilus koenoeneniae | reverse complement strand
CAAGGAAACGAAAATGAGAAAGTAAATATCTATCGTTATGTTACAGAGAATACCTTTGATGCGTACCTTTGGGTGCGACATGAAGTCGCTTAATTTAACTGTTTGGCATGATGACCAAACCAACTATTCCGTTAGTTGAGCCGAGTATCGACTGCACTTAGGTGTGGTAAGCCGATATTAAAGTAACCCTACTTGAGGTAAAACCGTGAGGAAATACCGAAACTGCCAGCAACAAGGTGGTTAGGGAGCGAGGCTTGATAATATGGCTAACATATGTGAACTACTGATAAATGTCGTTAAGGCGAATAGGCTAAAGTTGCTGATAAGCCTGAACCAAAATGGTGTGTAGTCGGATAATCCTTTCCACAGTGGGATTACACGGACAAAAAGACTACCGGCAGAGAGGTAGAGCCTAAGTTATCAATGTTAATTAAGTGAAACATGGTAAGCCTGTACTATTGCCATAAGGCAAGGCAAATCGTAAGAAATGCTGATAATCGTGCAGGTAAAGGAGAATGGAAAAAGCGAATGCCATCTTGTAATGAGATGGATAGGGGTTCAAAATTTGCCCTAACTTGAAAGAGTGCAGACTTCCATTTGGTTTTTAATCACAAGAGAACTTGTAGAATTTTTGAAAGGAGAAAGCAAATGAACAGTAAAATGTGTGCTACTACTAACAGAGCTAAAAACTGGGAAAGTATAGACTTTTCTCTAGCAGAAAGCTATGTTAAAAAACTACAAATGCGTATTGTGAAAGCGTGGAAAATGAGTAAATATGGAAAGGTAAAATCTTTACAACATTTACTCACAACTTCATTTTATGCAAAAGCCTTGGCTATTAAGAGGGTAACTGAAAATCAAGGCAAGAAAACAAGTGGTGTAGATGGCGAATTATGGCTAACACCACAGGCAAAGTATAAGGCGATAGAAAAGTTAAATTTAAGAGGATATAAACCTAAGCCTCTTAAAAGAGTGTATATACCAAAGAAAAATGGGAAGAAAAGACCTCTCAGCATTCCTACAATGACAGATAGAGCAATGCAAACCCTATATAAATTTGCACTTGAACCCATAGCAGAAACTACTGCTGACCCTAATTCTTATGGATTTAGGGCAAAAAGATGTACACAAGATGCTATCGAGCAGTGTTTTACATCACTCAATAAAAAGAAATCTGCAAAATGGGTACTTGAGGGAGATATAAAAGGTTGTTTTGATAATATAAGTCATGAATGGATATTAAATAATATCCCAATGAACAAGAAATTATTAAAACTCTGGCTTGAGTGTGGATATATAGAAAAACAAAAACTATTTCCAACAGAAACAGGAAGCCCCCAAGGCTCGCCAATATCACCTATTATTTCCAATATGGTATTAGATGGTTTAGAAAAAGCAATCAAAGAGAAATACCATAGAAGAACAGTAAATAAGAAAACATATTTCCCAAAGGTTAACTTTGTTAGATATGCAGATGATTTCATCGTTACAGGGGAAAGTGCAGAATTGCTTGAAAATGGTGTAAAACCAATCATTGTAAAATTCTTGGCTGAAAGAGGTTTAGAATTATCAGAGGAAAAGACACTCATAACACACATAAATGACGGTTTTGATTTTCTTGGAGTTAATATTAGGATGTATAAAGATAAGTTGCTTACAAAACCATCTGATAAGAACTTCAAGGCTATTGTCGATAAAATCAGACGAATCATAAAAGATAATCCGTCAATGAAACAAGAAATTTTGATTAGAAAATTAAATCCAATCATTATAGGTTGGGTAAACTATCATAAATATAATGTTTCATCTAAAGCCTTTGAAAAACTTGATTATGAAATATATAAAAGCTTGTGGACCTGGTGCGTTCGTAGACACCCAAAGAAAGGTAGAAAATGGATAGCTAAGAAATACTTCCATACCATTGGAAATAGAATCTGGACTTTCAGTGTAGCAACTGGCGACAGAATGGAAAATGGCGAGAAATACTATCTTCGTCTTAAATATGCTACAGACACTGATATTAAAAGATTTACCAAGATACAAGCTGAAGCAAATCCATTTGATGAAAATTGGCAAATATACTTTGAAGAAAGAGAAGAGTTAAAAATACGAAACGAACTTAAAGGACGTACAGTTATAAATAGACTGTATAAAACGCAAAATGGAATATGCCCTGTTTGTGGAGAGAAAATAACTATTGATACAGACTTTAGAGTACATCAAACAATTCAAAATAACATTACCCTTAAAACTTTAGTACATCCTTGGTGTCATAGAAAATTGCATATAAACGATGAAGAAAACACGCTGGCTCTTTAATTAGGGCTTATAAAAACTTGAGCCGTGTGAGGGGAAACTCTCATGCACGGTTCTTAGAGGGGAAAGGGATAGTAATATCCCTGACCTACTCGACCAGAC
>NZ_JAUSTN010000014.1:0-2636 GCF_030812875.1 Peptoniphilus koenoeneniae | reverse complement strand
CCGGCAATAACCTACTCTCCCAGGCCGTTACCAGCCAAGTACCATCGGCGCATGAAGGCTTAACTTCTGTGTTCGGTATGGGTACAGGTGGATCCCTTCTGCTATCGTCACCGGATTAAACCATCAACTACAAAATCTTTTCTTGGTCAAGTCTTCGACCTATTAGTACTCTCTAGCTTCAAGTATTTCTACTCTTTCACCTTTAGCCTATCTACCTCGTTTTCTTCAAGGGGTCTTATCTTTAGAGGGAAATCTCATCTCGAGGGGGGCTTCGTGCTTAGATGCCTTCAGCTCTTATCCCTTCCAAACTTAGCTGCTCAGCTATGCACTTGGCAGTACAACTGATACACCAGAGGTTTGTCCATCCCGGTCCTCTCGTACTAAGGACAGCTCCTCTCAAATTTCCTACGCCCACGACGGATAGGGACCGAACTGTCTCACGACGTTCTGAACCCAGCTCGCGTGCCTCTTTAATGGGCGAACAGCCCAACCCTTGGGACCTACTTCAGCCCCAGGATGAGACGAGCCGACATCGAGGTGCCAAACCTCCCCGTCGATGTGAACTCTTGGGGGAGATAAGCCTGTTATCCCCGGGGTAGCTTTTATCCGTTGAGCGATGGCCCTTCCACTCGGTACCACCGGATCACTAAGTCCTGCTTTCGCATCTGCTCGACTTGTTGGTCTCGCAGTTAAGCTCCCTTCTGCCTTTATACTCTTCGCACGATTTCCGTCCGTGCTGAGGGAACCTTTGAACGCCTCCGTTACTCTTTCGGAGGCGACCGCCCCAGTCAAACTGCCCGACTGACAGTGTCCCTCTCCCGGTTTCACGGGAGTTGGTTAGAATTCTAGTATTAAAAGAGTGGTATCCCAACGGTGACTCCACAGATACTGGCGTACCTGCTTCTCTGTCTCCCACCTATTCTGTACATTTAATCCCAAAATCCAATGTCAGCCTACAGTAAAGCTCCACGGGGTCTTTCCGTCCTGTCGTGGGTAAGCGGCATCTTTACCGCTACTACAATTTCACCGGATCCTTTGTTGAGACAGTGCCCAAATCGTTACACCTTTCGTGCGGGTCGGAACTTACCCGACAAGGAATTTCGCTACCTTAGGACCGTTATAGTTACGGCCGCCGTTTACTGGGGCTTCAGTTCTATGCTTCGGTCTTCTTACGATTCTCTTACATTTTCCCTTAACCTTCCAGCACCGGGCAGGTGTCAGCTCCTATACTTCGTCTTTCGACTTTGCAGAAACTTGTGTTTTTGGTAAACAGTCGCTTGGGCCTTTTCACTGCGGCCTTCCATTTCTGGCTAGGCTCCCCTTCTCGCTAACTTACGGGGTCATTTTGCCGAGTTCCTTAACAAAGGTTCTTCCGCTCGTCTTAGGATTCTCTCCTCACCTACCTGTGTCGGTTTGCGGTACGGGCGATATCTTGCTTGATAGTGGCTTTTCTTGGCAGTGTGGAGTCGGCTCCTTCTCTACTTATTTTCGATCCGCATCACACTTCATACTTCTCGAGAAGCGGTTTTGCCTACTTCTCATACTTTGTGCTTGCACGCCTCACCAACTGGGCGCTCCGCTTATCCTCCTGCGTCCCCACTTACTTTTTATCGCTTGATATCGGTACAAGATTTTCAACTTGTTGTCCATCGACTACGCCTTTCGGCCTTGCCTTAGGTCCCGACTTACCCTGAGTGGACGAGCCTTCCTCAGGATTCCTTAGGTTTTCGACGGGTGAGATTCTCACTCACCTCTCGCTACTCATGCCAGCATTCTCTCTTGTATTTACTCCACAATGGCTTACGCCTTTTGCTTCTTCGTTTATACATTGCTCCTCTACCAATTATATTTTATATAATTCCACAGCTTCGGTATCTGATTTAGCCCCGGTTATCTTCGGCGCAGGGTCACTTGACTAGTGAGCTATTACGCACTCTTTTAATGCATGGCTGCTTCTAAGCCAACATCCTAGTTGTCTCAGTAACTCCACATCCTTTTCCACTTAATCAGTATTTTGGGACCTTAGCTGGTGGTCTGGGCTCTTTCCCTTTTGACTATGAAGCTCATCCCACATAGTCTGACTCCTTAACGTGTGAGTTGGTATTCGGAGTTTGATAGGTCTTAGTAACGTTTAACGCCCTTCGACTATTCAGTGCTCTACCCCCACTTCACTCTGTTAAAGGCTAGCCCTAAAGCTATTTCGAGGAGAACCAGCTATCTCCGTGTTCGTTTGGCTTTTCACCCCTATCCACAGGTCATCCGATAGCTTTTAAACGCTACCCGGTTCGAGCCTCCATTGAATTTTACTTCAACTTCACTCTGCCCATGGATAGATCACACGGTTTCGGGTCTATGACCATTAACTTTCGCCCTTTTTAGACTCGGTTTCCCTACGGCTCCGACTCTTAGTGTCTTAACCTTGCTTATGATCATAACTCGCTGGCCCGTTCTACAAAAAGTACACGATCATGGCTTTTGCCATTTTCGCTGCTTGTAAACATTAGGTTTCAGTTTCTTTTTCACTCCCCTCCCGGGGTTCTTTTCACCTTTCCCTCACGGTACTTGTTCGCTATCGGTCACCAAGTAGTATTTAGCCTTGGGGGGTGGTCCCCCCGTCTTCCCACAAGATTTCTCGT
>NZ_JAUSTN010000013.1:0-5755 GCF_030812875.1 Peptoniphilus koenoeneniae | reverse complement strand
GAGTCAAGATAAAGATAAAAAGTCCATATTAGGGCAAATAAAAAGCTTTAAGACAGATGACAAAACTAAGTCAACTAAGAAAGACCATAGCAAAGGTGCAGAGAGGTAAATATCGGCAGTCTTCGGACTGCCTTTATTTTTTTGTAAATTTGCAGTATTTACTCATATAAATAAGTTCTAAATGCTCTAAGATAAATACATAAGAAAATAAGTCTTATTGATAGGAGGTTTATAAATGAATGTAATTGAAGTGAAAAACATGAGTAAAAATTTTAAAAACAAGAAGCTTTTTAATAATTTTTCTCTAGAAATTGAAGCTAATACAGTCCATGCCCTTGTTGGTCCTAATGGCGCTGGTAAGACTTCTCTGCTTAGGATACTCACTGGTCTTTATGAATAAGATGGTGGCGAAATTAAGATTAAGGGAAATCATGCAATGTTACTTGAAAATGACTATCTGTATGAAGATAAAACTGGGCTAGAAAATATTAAATTATACGGTGTGTATTTCGATTATGGTTTAGATTCTTATCAAAAATATTCTGACTTGTTAGAAATTACAAATGATCTGGGTAGAAATGTTTCGACATATTCTAAGGGTATGAAGAGAAAATTATCTTTGTTAATTATTGTAATGATGAATAGAGAGATAATATTTTTAGATGAGGTAACTAGTGGGGTAGACCCAATCTCAAGAGTCGAGATAAGAAAGCTTTTAGATAAAAATGCCGCACTTATGTCTCTTATGGCACTTAGCTATAAACCATTATGGATACAGTTAGCAAAAAAAGGATTAAAGAAAACAGATGTAATAGCTATGGCAGGACTTACAACAAATGTTATGGCACAAATGGGCAAGGATAAACCGATTACATTTAAGAATTTGGAAAAAATATGTAAGGCTCTATCTTGCACTCCTAATGATATTATTAGTTTTGAATATGAATTTGAAAAAGAAATTTAAAACTAAAACGAGATGTATTAAAATATAAAAATTGTAATTTTAAATGGTCAAAACACTTGACCATTTTTTAAATCTATGATATACTCAAGTTGAAAATAATTAAACGAATAAAAATATAAGAGCGAACGAAACTATATATAAAGGAGGTAATATAGTTGGAATTTTCAGATGGTGAACTTCTGGTAATGGAAGAATTATGGAAGGGCGATGTATTAGACGAAAATGGAGAAATCCAAGCTCTTGCCTTATCAAAAATATTGATGGAAAAGTACGATATAAGTAAAACCTCTTGCTACACCTTTTTTGGAAGATTAGTAGAAAAAGAAGCGATAGCTAGGAGATATCCTAAATACACAATTAGGGTCCTTGTATCAAGGGAGGATGCTCTTTTGAATAAGCAAAAAGAAGCCTTTCATAAACTTTTCAAAGGATCACTTCTAAATATGTGTAAAACGTTTTTACAAAATGAAGAAGTTACAAAAGAAGAAATAGAAGAAATGAAAAAATTAATAGATAGCTTTGACGAAGAGGACCAAGAGGAAGACAAGGATGGCAATAAGTCTAGTTAGGGTAATTACTTTAGAAAAATCTATAAAAAGTCTTTTTTTACTAGTTATTATTCTTTTAGTTAGACCAATATTAAATAAGAAAGCCTTTAGGTCAGCAAGTATTGTTTTGTGGATAGCTTTATTAATCTACTTAATAAGTCCCTATGAACTTGAAATCGGAATAGAAAATGTAAAGGAAAATTCTATCTTACTTGCTATAACAAATTTTTTTGATCATTCCCTTGGATGGTTAGTAAATAAAATAGGCTCTATATTTTTTAAACTAAATCGACTAATAGGTTCGGTTTTGATTTTTACTTATCTCGTAATAAAAATTTATAAATTTCATAAAGTTATGAAAGGCTCTACGCTTATTGATAACACTTTATGCGAGAAAAAAATAAGTAAATTTGGATTAAAAAGAAAAGTAAGGATTTATATAAATAACAATTTTAAAACACCCCTTACCTTTGGAATTTTAAGACCTAGGATAATCCTACAAGATCATATCTTAGCTGATGAAGAATTACTAGACCATGTTTTGATCCATGAACTAATGCATATAAAGAAATTTCATATCCTACTTAACCACCTGGTAAATATTGTAGCCTGCATATATTGGTACAATCCACTCTTGTGGCTAAGCTTAAAATATATAGACCAAGATATAGAAATAAATTGCGATAAGCTAGTGGTTCAACAATTAGGCGACACAATAAAAAATAGAAAAGAATATTGCATGTCAATGCTAAAACTCGTGGAAAGAGGAATTTATGAAAACAACCTATATTTAAAATTAAATCCCAACATAGAAAGAATGGAGATAATAAAAATATGGAAGAAAACACTTTTGGGACTTATAAGTTTTATCCTTGCCTTTGCTCTTTCTTTGCCAGTTTTTGCCAATGTGACCGACCTAAGTCAAGATAGGGTTGAAGTTCTAGGCCAAGAGCTAAATAATTTTGAGATTAATAATGGGGGAAGGGTTGAAATAATAGGTTATAAAGAATATGAGAAATTAGAATTAGGAAAGATATCGAGTATAAAATCTGACCTAGCAAATATCGACGAACAAATAAAGCTAGGAAGTTTTGAAAATATCCCCTACGAGTTTGAGATTAGTGGTGACGACTACAAAGGTTTTATCATAAATTTAGAAAATATGTCTTGTTCTGGAGGAGTAGAATTTTCAGTAATTATAGAAGAAGATGGAGAAATAATTTATAAGAGAAGATTTGCCACAGACTCTACATTAAAAGTTAAGACACAAAAGGGAAGTGCTTATATTGTAACTGTTTGTAATGAGTCTAATAAAAATTTATCGGGACAAGTAAATATAAATTCTTATACAAGATAAGAGAGGATTTTATGAAGTTTTCAAAAGAAAAAATATTTGGGTTGATGCTAGTATTATTTTTTATGATTAATCTAAGTTCGTGTTTAAATTCTAATGATAAAAATATAAGCAAAGAAAAAGATAAAATCTCTTTGACAGTTAATATTTATGATGAAAAACAAGAAACTTTTAAAGAATTAGTTACAACCCAAGACCAAAAAAGGAAAATTTTAGAACAGTTGAATGAATTGAAGAAAGATTCTAGTTTATATGATTCAAATAATCAATATCTAGGATTGGATAATGCCTATTCTGAAGGAACATATTTAATTAAAGTACATGATAATAAGGAATATGAGATAGAAATAGGAAATGATGATTCCCTTAGTACAGATAATAAATATTGGTACAATATAAAATCGAAAAATAAGGATAAAGAGGGGATATACAAAACTTCTTATAATTTGAAAGAAAGAATAGATCAAATTATATTTGGGGAAGACAAATAGTTAAACAAAATTATATGAGGAGGTAAGAAATGAAAAAAAGATTTACTCTATTAATAGCCATGGTGATGCTGTTAACAGCAATTGCAACAAATGTATTTGCTTCATCAGCAAATAATAACTCAAAAGTCAGCCCGAAAGAATGGCAAGAATGGTTTAATGGTCTAAGTAAAGAGGAACAATTAAGTGTAAACTATGAGCCTGCATCAGCAAATAATAATCCAGAAGTCAGCCCTAAAGAATTGCAAGAGTGGTTTAATGGTCTGAGTAAAGAGGAAAAATTGAGCGTAAACTATGAGCTATTACAATCAATTAGATTGTCGGATAAAGATATAGAATGGTTAAAATGGTATAATACTCTTTCTAAAGAGGAACAATTAGCCGTGAACTATTTTCCAAGTCAACTTTTAAAACTGTTCAGTTCTAATGAAGTTTCAAAAGTTAATAATGATGTTTTTGCAATTTCTAAAGATCCAAATATTTATATTCATAATCAAATTGTAAAGACGGATGTAGTTCCATTTATTAAAAATGAAAGAACTATGGTTCCTTTGAGGATAATTTCAGAAAATCTCGGGTACAATGTTCAATGGAATCAGAAAAAACAAGAAGTAAAAGTATCAGACAGAAATTTAGAAGTAAAGTTATATATTGGGAAGAAAGAAATAATTAACAATAATCATAAAGAAGTCATCGATGTTGCTCCTCTAATTAAAAACGACAGAACTTTCGTACCATTACGATGTATTGCAGAAGCTTTTAATCAAGTTGTAATCTGGGATCAAAAGGCAAGAAATGTTCATATTACTAGAGAAAAGGATATACCTAGTAACAAAAACGATTATATTGGACGGTTTGTATTAATTAATAGTATAGATGTATCTAGCTCAAAAGGTGATAAAAAATCTCCGGAGAGTTTAAGAATAGGTGATGTTGGTTTAATTCTTAAAAGTGAAGGGGATTATTTATACATTGATCTAATAAAACCCCAAGGAGAAGCAATTGAAGATTGGTCTTTTGCCAAAGGATATGTTTTGAAGAAAGATTGTATTTTAAATCCAAGACCTAATGAGCTTGATTTGATTTCTAATGTATGTAGATTAAAAAATGGACAAATTAAAGTCCAAGATTCTATAAACGGAGAAACCTACGAGGTAGACGGAAATAGATTTTCAAACATTAAGAGAAAAGAAAAGAACCAACTATTAATAGAAATGCCTGGTGGTGCAAATAGTGCCTGGGTTTCAAAGAACGACGTTGATTTTGTTTTAGAGTACTTCACAGGAAATCTTAATAATTAATTTATTTAAGACAAGAGTTTTTTGTGAGCGAAATCTAAATACGTTCAAAAGATATTGAGAGGAAAAGCATCTAGAAAATTCTAGGTGCTTTTTTGATGCCTAAAATTAAGGAGGTGAGATATTGGCAAATAGAATAAAAGGGATAACTGTTGAGATTGGTGGGGACACTAGCAAATTACAAACGGCTCTAAAATATGTTAATACGGAGATAAAACATACTCAATCAGAACTGCGTGATGTTAACAAACTTCTTAAACTTGATCCTAGCAATACTGAACTTATCTCACAAAAGCATAAGCTATTAGTTCAGACCATAGAAGAAGAGAAGAACAATTAAAAAGAAAGAAGCAAGAAGAGATAGAAAATCATTATAGAAACATAAATGATATTTCAAAAGACATAAAATTTTAATAATGAAACTTTGAAAGTGATAGCAGAAATGTTATCTCTTTTTATATTACAAGAAAGGAGTTTTGTATGAAAAAATTAGATCAAATAAGACAAGAGTCAAAAGAAATAAAAGAAAAAATTGATGATACAGAAGAAAGATTAAGGCAACTAAAAAATCAAGAAAAGAAGATATTAAAACAAGACATAGTAAAAAGAAAAAAAGAAAGAACTCATAGGCTCATAACAAGAGGAGCAATCTTAGAAAGTCTTATAGAAAATGCAAAAGAGGAGCTAACAAAGCCATTTGAAAAGGCTGATGAGCTTAAGAACAAAACTCTAAGATTAGCTGAAATAAACAAGCTACTTGATCTTGGCGATGTTAACGAGATTGAAAACAACTCGCCACTGCTTGAAGATTTCAAAAGAACTATAATAGATTATGCTAATTACGAATTTTCAGAAGACAATCCTTACGAAGCTTTTGATAAATTGTATCCTGACTTAGAGCATATAAGTTTAGCGTTTACTCATACACCTGATGACAAACACACTATTCAATATGAAATAAATGCTGAAAACAAATCATGGACGCAATATGTAGACGATATGCCTATAAGAACAGAATCATTCTTAGAAGATGGTGTATCTGAGCAAGAGGCTATCAATAATATGATTGAGGTTATAAAAATGTCAAGTTTTGATGACCTTAT
>NZ_JAUSTN010000012.1:0-25173 GCF_030812875.1 Peptoniphilus koenoeneniae | reverse complement strand
CTAATAACAATATTATACAGCAAACCTGAATAATACTTAGTCGAAAAAGGGTTATAGGTTACCTTTAACAACCTAAATACATTATATAAGGAAGTGATAAAAATGGCAGATAGTTTTCATTTTTCAGTAAACATAATATCAAGAGGAAAAGGAAAAAGTGCAGTAGCAAGTGCAGCATATATAAGTGGAGAAAAAATAAAAAATGAATGGGACGGAGTAACCCATGACTATACAAGAAAAGAAAAAATATTAGTAAAAAATATAATATTGCCTGATCATATACCAAAAGAATTTAATGATAGGTCTACCTTATGGAATAAAGTAGAAATGGCAGAAAAAAATTCTAATGCACAACTAGCAAGACAATTCATAATAGGACTACCAAAAGAATTAACTTTAAGTGAAAATAAAAACCTAGTTGAAAGATTTATAAAAGAAAATCTAACATCACAAGGAATGATAGTAGATTATGCAATTCATGATGAGAGTCAAGATAAAAATGGAAATATCCATTGTCATATAATGACCATAATGCGACCCATAAACGAAAAAGGAGAGTTCTTAGCAAAGTCAAAAAAAGAATATATCCTAGATGAAAAAGGGGAAAAAGTATTAAACAAAAATGGAAAACCAAAGACAAGAAAAGTAGAACTAACAACCTGGAACGATAAGGGCAATGTAGAAAAATGGAGAGAAAATTTTTCAGACCTTTGCAATGAATATCTATCAAAAAACAAGATAGAAAAAAGAGTAGACCATAGGAGTTTTAAAAGACAAGGCATAAAACAAATACCAACAATACATCTAGGAGCAAGTGCTAGTGCAATGGAAAGAAAAGGAATAAGAACAGAAAAAGGAGATATAAATCGAGAAATAAAAAAACAGAATGAACTATTAAAAAACATAGGCAATGAAATAAAGAAAATAACATCATGGTTAGCAGGCTTTAAAGATAAGCTAAAAGAATCATACAAGGAATATAAAGACCAGAGTAAAAAGCAAATAGAAAATGAATCAGGACTCTTTAACCTCTATGAATATTTAAGTTTCTATCAAGAAATGCAAGAAAATAACAGAGCTGAATTATCATTTTATGGCAAAAGAAACAAAGCAATCTATGATCTAAAAAGATATGCAGGTGGAATAAATTATCTAAGAGAAAACAAAATAAAAACCATATCAGACCTACAAGGACATATAAATACCCTAAGAAGTAAAAACACTGAAATATATAAGACCATAAAAGAAAACAGTCAAAAGATAGAAGACCTTAATAAGTGCTTAGCCTATGCAAAGACTGTAAGAAAAACAAAAGCAACCTACCAAGAATATGAGAATAAGAAAATATTCAAAGAAAGCTTCTACAAGAGCAATCAAAAGGAAATAGACCAACATATAAGGGCAAGAACCTTAATTGAAAAAATCAGTGGAAAGAAAAATTTAAGAGAAAAAGAATGGTTAGGAGAAATTAAAAACTTAGAAGATGAAATCAGTAAATTAAATATAGAGTCAGAAAAGATAAGGGAAAGATACAAGGAAATAAATCATATCAAATATGCAGTAGAAGTAGTCAATGAAGAATATGATATTGACCTATCAATAGAAATTGACAAGGCGATTAAGAGAGGAGAAAAAGAAAGTATCATAGAAAAGATTAAAGAGTATAAGCAAGACAGTGATAAGTTTAATAAAAAAAGACAAATGACTAAAGACTACTACAAAAATCAAGAAAGATAAGACCTGGTAAAAATATCTTATCCAAGCTATAATATGACCAAGAAAATAAAGGCAGATCTAGGAGGTAATAGAGATGAATAAAAGGCAAGAGCTAATAGATGAACTAATAAAAGCAGATCAAGATGGAACATACAAAACATATAAAAGCACAGAAGAAATAAAAGCGATGAACAATGAAGAAATACAGATTATATATTCCAACATGAAAAACTATCTATCAGACAAAAGAACACACACAAACTACTAAAGGTGGAAAAGCATTGTAAGCTATTTTAAAGTATAAAAGGTGCAAATACCTAAGAAAGATATAAAAACATCAAAATAAAGCATTCCACCACCAAGAACAATAAAATAAAAACAATCAAAGGGAAGTATAGAAAAATTAAAGCCTATACTTCCCTTTTTTTAATTCAAACAAAGGAGAGAAAAGCATGATAAACGAAGAAATAAGCAAAGAAGCAGGTCAAGCAGCACAAACCATAATATCATACACAATAAAGGCAGCAAAAGAATCAATCAACTTAGAAAAAGAAATAAGAAAAAAGATGAATGATACCTTAGAAAAAGCAAATGGAAACCTAAAAAGCCTTATGGGCGATGAAATGAAAATAAAAGACCTATACAAAAAAGGACAACTAGAAAATATAAGCATAGATCAAAGCGGACTCAAAGACTTAAAAAAAGAACTAAACAAACTTGGAGTAAAGTTTTCAGTAATGAAAAACAAAGAAAGCAAAAACTATGAAATATTCTTCCAAGCCAAAGACATAAAAGTAATGGAATATGCATTTAAGCAAGTCATAGCCAAGGAAAATAAAAAAGAAAAAGAAAGTATCCTAAAACAAATAAAGAAATACAAAGACCTATCCAAGAACAAGGATAATACAAAAGAAAAAGTAAAAAGAAAAGTAAAAGAAAAAATAAAGCCAAACAAAAAAGATATGACCAGAGAAATCTAAGGGAGTAACGAAAAGTTACACCCTTAAATAACCATAATAACAAGACTTCTGAAAATCAGAAGTCCAGAATTCCGAAAATCGGAAATCAAGAATTTCGATTATCGAAAATCAAGAAAGGAGCAGATATGGCAACAAACAAAAGATATTATTGGATAAAATTAAAAGAAGAATTTTTCACAGACAAAAGGATAAAAAGATTAAGAAGAATATCGGGAGGAGATACCTACACGATAATCTACCTAAAACTTCTACTACTAAGCCTAAAAGATGAGGGTAAACTCTATTATGACGGAGTAGAAAGTGATTTTATAAAAGAGTTAGCACTAACCATAGATGAAACAGATGATGATGTAATGGTCACAGTTAATTATTTAATCAATCAAGGCTTATTAGAAGTTGTAACAGAAAATGATGAATACTATTTAACTGAAATACCAAACTTAATCGGATCAGAAACAGCATGGGCAGAGAAAAAAAGAAGATACAGACAAAATAAACAGAGGACATTGTCCTTAATAAGTCCAACCCATGTCCGACAAGAGATAGAGATAGAGAAAGATATAGATAAAGAGAGAGAGGGAGAGATAGAAAAGATTTAACATTTTTGGTATAATCACATTAATTAAACTAAATGTGTAATGATAAAATGAGCTTGTTAACTGTAAGCTGATTATGATAAAAAGATTAAAACTCCCACCATTGGTGTAAGAAACAGAATAAAATAAAGAATCAGATTGGAGTGATGAGAATGGATAAAAAAGATTTAGCTATTATAGGAGATAGTGAATATAAAAAATTACTTTTAGATTTAAAGGAAAAAGTTAGACGCAGTCAATTAAAAGCAGCAGTAAAAGTTAATTATGAGTTGCTTGATTTGTATTGGAACTTGGGGAAAGAAATTGTTGAAAAACAAAAGCAATATTCTTGGGGTGATAGTTTTCTAAAATTATTGAGTAGTGATTTAAGAAAAGAATTTCCAGACATGGGAGGATTTTCAGCAGTAAACTTAAAACACATAAGATATTGGTATAACTTTTATAATGATTACCTAATTGGGTTACAAGCTGTAACCCAATTATCGGATATTGAAAGAAGGATAAAAAGTATTCCTTGGGGACATAATCAAAGGATTATGTATAAGTGTAAAGATGTCAAAGAGGCTTTGTTTTATATAGATAAGACTATTGAAAATGGATGGAGCAGGACGGTTTTGGAACATCAGATTGATGGAGATTTATATAAAAGGGTTGGAAATGCAGTTACTAATTTTGACAATAGATTACCGGCTGTCCAATCTGAATTAGCTAAGCAAACAATAAAAGATCCATACAACTTTGATTTTCTAACAATAAGGGATAAATATGATGAAAGAGAGTTGGAAGAAGCATTAGTAAATCAAATAACTTCTTTTCTTTTGGAACTTGGTACAGGATTTTCTTACATCGGTAGGCAAGTTCATATCAAGGTTGGCGAAAGTGATTTTTATATAGACTTACTTTTCTATCATGTTAAACTACACTCCTATGTTGTAGTAGAATTAAAGACAGAAAAATTTAAGCCAGAATTTGTAGGGCAACTTAATTTTTATGTAACAGCTGTAAATAAGGATATGAAATCAAATAGTGATAATCAAACCATAGGAATACTAATTTGCAGAGATAAAGATAATGTAGTCGCTGAATATTCGCTTGAAAATATCTCACAGCCAATAGGAATAAGTAAGTATGAAATTAGCAAACTACTTGAGCAGGAATATAAAAGTAGCTTACCATCTATTGAAGAAATAGAAGAGTCTATAAAAGAATTAGATTCAGAAAAATAAAATATGAAAATGGCAAATAGTTATTAAATAAATAGCCATATACACTTACAAAAGGCGGTAGAAGTAAAAACTATCGTCTTTTTTATTTGAAGAAAGGTAGGAAAGCATGGCAGATAAAAGAATGTTTTCACTAAAAATAGTTGATAGTGACTTATTTTTGGATATGCCACTAAGTAGTCAATGCCTGTATTTTCATCTATCAATGCGAGCAGATGATGACGGTTTTGTAAATAATCCTAAGAAAATCATCAAGATTATCGGAGCTAATGAAGATGACCTGAAAATACTTATTGCCAAAGGCTTTGTGATAGTCTTTGATCAGGGAATTATCGTCATTACTCATTGGAAGATAAATAACTTTATTAGAAAAGACAGATATAAGCCAACAATGTATATAGAGCAGAAACAGCAGCTTTATCAAACGGAAAATGGAGCATATATTTCAGAAGAAAAAGTTGGTTGTCATCTGGTTAACCAAAGGTTGTCAAGTGGTCAACCCAGTATAGGTAAGGGTAGATTAGATAAGGTTAGTATAGATAAGGGGAGAGAAGAACAGCCCACCCCCATATTTTATGGAGAATTCAAAAATGTAAGGCTAAGCAAAGAAGAATATAAAAACCTTAAAGAAAAATTAAACTCACACGCAGAAATAATGATAAATAAACTATCAAGATACATGGAAAGCAGTGGTAAGACCTACCAAAACCATTATGCAACAATCTTAAATTGGTATGAAGAAGATAAAGAAAAACTAAGACATCAAGGTGGAAATAAAAAAATGAACTATGATGTAGGCGAATCTTTATAGATAAAAAGAGGTGGAAAGCCACTATTAAAGACTTTAAGTCTAAAAAGGTATAAAAGTATGCCAGATATAATAAAAAGATAAATATGACACTTAAAAGGCGATTAGAAAATTAAAAATCTAATCGCCTTTTTTATTGAAACAAACAGGAGGAAAAATATATGCACGAAAATAAAAATAAACAGAATACAGGAACAAAAACGATAAAGAAAATTGGCAAAGCAACCTATGAGGTTGTTGTTCACTTTAATGAAAATGCAACGGAAACAATGCAAGACAAATTAAAACGCATAATTCTTAGAGAAATGGAGAGAGAAAAACATCAAAAAGCGATAAAAAATGATTAAAAAGTCCTTGACAAGTTGTTACAGGAAAAACTGCCAAGTCAATTCTAATATCATGTGGTGCAAGGCTTGCTCCTTTTGATATTCAAGAGCTTAGGGACTTGATGAAAGAAGATGAACTTGAGCTTGATACCCTTGGAGATAGAAAGACAGCACTCTTTGTTATTATCTCTGATACAGATGATACCTTTAATTTTGTGGTGTCTATTATGTACTCACAACTATTTAACCTACTTTGCGATAAGGCAGATGACGAGTACGGGGGAAGATTACCTGTTCATGTAAGATGCCTTCTTGATGAGTTTGCCAATATCGGCTTAATTCCTAAATTTGAGAAATTGATTGCAACAATCCGAAGCAGAGAGATTTCAGCAAGCATTATTTTGCAAGCACAATCTCAGCTAAAGGCAATCTACAAGGACAATGCAGATACCATTGTAGGTAACTGTGATAGTACATTGTTTTTAGGTGGAAAGGAAAAGACAACACTTAAAGAGCTATCTGAAACACTTGGTAAAGAAACCATAGACCTGTATAATACATCGGAAACACGCTCCAATGCTAATAGTTATGGACTCAATTACCAAAAGACAGGAAAGGAGCTGATGAGTCAAGATGAGATAACGGTTATGGATGGTAGTAAATGTATTTTTCAGCTTCGAGGTGTCAGACCATTTTTGTCGGATAAATTCGATATTACAAAGCATAAGAATTACAAGTTACTTGAAGATTTTAATAAGAAAAATGCCTTTGATATTGAGGAATATATCAAGAGAAAAGGGAAAGCAAAATTAAATAGAGAAACGGTTATTACAAGAGTGCAGTAAGTCTAAAGAACATAGATTTGCTGCTTTTTTATTACTCAAAATCAGGAGGAAAGATGGTAAGGATAAGAAGTCCCACTAAGGAAAACTAAATAGCAAGAGTATCAGCGATTGGAAAAGAAAAAACTCCAGTCGCTTTTTTTATTGAAAAGAAAAGGAGAAATTTTTAATGAAGCAAGAAATGATTAACATCAATGCCAACTTATTGGCAGAACCAACTTTTTCGAGTTTTGACAAAGAGGGAGAAGCTGTTGAAGTTGCAAACTTTACGCTTGTAAAAAAGTATGGGAAAGGCAAGGAATATATCAACTGTGCAGCCTATGGTGAAAAGTCAGAAACAGCAAAAGCCTTTGAAAAAGGTGATTTGATCCATATCTTTGGATACTTTAAGAAGCGTGAAAAAGATGGAAAGACTTACAAAAACTTTGTTGTGAAGTCATACAACAAAATTGAAAAGAAAGAAGAAAACGAGGAGGAATAAATTATGGAATTTTTTACACAGGCAGTAAATGTATTAAAGATTTTAGTTATGGCAGTAGGTGCAGGACTTGGAGCATGGGGCGTTATTAACCTGATGGAAGGTTATGGTAATGACAATCCGGGTGCAAAATCTCAGGGCATTAAGCAGCTGATGGCAGGAGGCGGCATTGTCCTTATCGGATTAAAGCTGATTCCGCTTCTTGCAAATGTACTCAAGTAAGAATAAAAGGAGAAATTAAATGTTTGGGATATTCGACAAGATAGAGGAGTTTTTCAAAGATCTTCTACTGGGCGGTATCCAAGCAAATCTTGAGTCCATGTTTCTTGACATCAACGATAAAGTTGGTGCGATTGCAACGGATGTGGGAAAGACACCGATGGGGTGGAACGGACAGGTTTTCAGCTTTATTAAAAGCATTAACGATTCTGTCATCATCCCCATTGCAGGGCTAATCATAACGGCAGTCCTTTGTATCGAGCTTATCAATATGGTTATGCAAAAGAACAATATGCACGATACGGATACCTTTGAATTTTTCAAATACATCATAAAGATGTGGATTGCCGTATGGTTAGTGTCTCATGCTTTTCAGTTTTCTATGGCAGTCTTTGATGTGGCACAGCACATGGTAAATAAAGCGGCAGGGGTTATCAATACCTCTGCCGTTATCTCCGGAGATCAGATTGTAACTATGGTAGAAGGCTTAAAGGAAAAAGGTCTTGGAGAGCTTGTCATGATACTCTTTGAAACCTCAATTATTAAGCTTGCAATACAGGCAATTTCTATTGTGATCATGCTTGTAGTGTACGGAAGAATGTTTGAGATTTATGTTTACTCATCCGTTTCAGCCATTCCCTTTGCCACAATGGGAAACAAAGAGTGGGGACAGATTGGAACAAACTATATCAAAGGCTTATTTGCCATAGGATTACAAGGACTCTTTTTAATGGTTTGTCTTGGAATATACGCAGTATTAGTTAAGACAATACAAATAACAGATATACACACAAGTACCTTTACGATACTTGGATATGCGGTTTTGCTGGGGTTAATGATGCTAAAGAGCGGAACACTGGCCAAAAGCGTATTAAATGCACACTAAAAGAAAGGATAGATATGATGAACAAAAGAAAAACAGTATTGATAGTAGTAGCAGTTGGAACGGGTATTTTGGCGGTGATGGATAGAATCAGGCTTCACAGCAAAGTGAATGACTTGGAAGAAAGAACAAAGGACATCGGTCGCTGCCATAATGATTTTTGTCTAATGCAGGAAAGATATAACAGAAGTACAGATGAACAGATTGCAAGTATTCAGGAAGAAATCGGCTCCGTATATGAGCATATAGAGGAGCTTTCAAAGAATAAAGAAGATGGGAGGTAAGTTATGGCGTATGTACCTATCCCAAAAGACTTAAAGAAGGTAAAAACAAAGGTTGCATTCAACCTGACCAAAAGACAACTGATAGGTTTTACGATTGCAGGAATGATTGGAATACCAATCTATCTATTTATGCGAAAGGTTGTTCCAAATGATATAGCAGTCATCTTTCTCATTGTGTCTACTCTCCCTATATTTTTTATCACTCTTTTTGAAAAGGACGGACTTAGCTTTGAGAAATACTTTAAGTATATTTACCTTCATAAATTTTATCAGCCACAAAAAAGAGTGAGAAAGGAGGTTTATCTTGAAAGACAAAAGAAAGATTCAGCAGCTAAAGTTAGAACAAAACCAAAAGAAGTTAAGAAGTCAAAAACAGGACTTAAAGCAAAATAAGGGAAAGTCTAAAAAAGATAGGGGCGGATTACTTGACCTTATCTTTAGGAAAGAACCGAAAAGATACACTGTTGAAGATACCATTCCCTACCTTAGACTTTTAAAAAGCGGGATATGTCAGATTGATGAAAAGCATTTTAATAAGAGTATCGCTTTTGAGGATATAAACTATCAGCTTGCCTTAGAAGAAGATAGAGATTTGATTTTTAATCAGTTTGCAAATTTTCTTAATTCCTTTGATCCAAGTGTCAGCATAGAGTTTTCATATATCAATCAGCTTGGCAGAAATGAAGAAATGAAATCAGCCATTCAAATACCGGATAAAAAGGACGGTTTTGACGATATACGCCTTGAGTTTAGGGAGATGCTTAAAAGTCAGATTGTAAAGGGAAATAACGGACTGAAAAAATCAAAGTATGTAACCTTTACAGTGGAAGCTGATAATTTGGAGCAGGCTACTTCAAAACTTGAAAGACTGGAGATAGATATATTATCGAGTCTTAAAAGTATGGGAGTAAGAGCAGAAAGCCTTAACGGAGAGGAAAGGTTGAAGATACTTCATGATGTTTTAAATCCGAATAAGACCTTTGAATTTTCATATAAGGACTTAAAGAAGAAAGAAAGCACAAAGACATACATTGTTCCTGATGAATTTAACTTTACACCGTCAAGGTATTTTAAGTTTGGAAAATTTATCGGAGCGGCAAGTCATTTTCAAATCCTTGCAAGTGAGCTTTCAGACCGTATGCTTGCCGAGTTTTTGGATATAGACGATAACATCAATATCTCTTTTCATATCAAGGCAATCGAACAGTCGGAAGCCATCAAGATGGTAAAAAGAAAAAATACCGATATTGACAAGATGAAGATTGAGGAGAATAAAAAGGCTGTAAGGTCGGGATATGATATGGACATTCTTCCAAGTGATTTAATTACCTATGGAGAAGATGTAAAAAGTCTTTTAAAAGACCTCCAGACAAGAGATGAGCGTATGTTTGTCGTAACCATTATCTTTATGAACTTTGCAAGGACAATTCAAAAGCTGGATAATACCATTTCTCAAATCAGCTCCATTGCCAATAAGCATAATTGCAAGTTAAAAAGACTTGATCACTCACAGGAACAGGGATTAATCAGTGTACTTCCACTTGGGGTAAATAAGATTGAAATTGACAGAGGACTAACCTCATCATCTACGGCAGTATTTATGCCTTTTACCACAGAGGAGCTTTTCATAAATTCGGCGAACAGTTTGTATTATGGACTAAATGCCCTAAGCCATAACCTGATTATGGCAGATAGAAAGAAATTGAAAAACCCAAACGGTCTTATCTTGGGAACGCCCGGAAGTGGTAAGTCCTTTAGTGCAAAAAGAGAAATGGCAAATGCCATTCTTACAACCGATGATGATGTGATTATCTGCGATCCGGAAGGCGAGTACGGAAACCTTGTGCGTCAGTTTAAAGGAGAAGTCATAAAGGTTAGCAGTAAGTCAAAAGACTATCTAAATCCCCTTGACATCAATATGAACTATGGCGATGGGGACGCACCGCTGAAAGATAAAGCAAACTTCATTATGTCAATGCTTGAATTAGTAGTTGGTGGTAGCGGTCTTACAGCAGAAGAAAAGTCGGTTATAGACAGATGCCTTCCTAAGATTTATGAAAAGTATTTTGAAAATCCAAAGCCTTGTAATATGCCCATTCTTCAAAACCTATATGATATGTTAAAAAATCAGGAAGAAAAAGTCGGGAAAAAACTGGCAACGGAAATGGAGATTTATGTAACAGGCTCTCTTAATGTATTTAACCATCAGTCCAATGTGGACTTAAATAAGCAGCTTCTTTGTTTTGATATTAAGGAACTTGGAAGTCAGCTTAAAAAAATTGGAATGCTCGTTATTCAGGATCAGGTATGGAATAAGGTATCGCAAAACAGAGGGAATAAGGCTACAAGGTACTATATCGACGAGTTTCACTTGCTTTTAAAAGACGAGCAGACAGCTTCTTATTCCGTAGAAATTTGGAAAAGATTTCGTAAGTGGGGAGGAATCCCGACAGGTATTACACAAAATGTCAAAGACCTACTGATGAGTAAGGAGATAGAAAATATCTTTGATAATACGGACTTTGTGCTAATGCTTAATCAGGCTTCAGGCGATAGAGAAATTTTAGCAAGGAAACTTAAAATCTCACAGCCACAGCTAAAATATGTAACCAATTCCAATGCAGGAGAAGGACTTTTGTTTTTTGGAAATACTATTGTTCCTTTCCTTGATAAGTTCCCGAAAGACACAATCCTTTATCAGAAGATGACAACTAAGCCTGAAGAAGTGAGGTAGGCTTATGGGACAGAAACTGAAAAGGGACTTTAAGGAAAGGCAAAGGGCAAGGATAGAAAAGGAAACATTGCAAAGTAATGGCAGCATAGAGCCTGAAGAAAATAAACTAAAGCATAATGATGATTACAGAGGGAAAATCGTCCATGACAAAGACAGATTTCAAGATAAGGTGCATGAAAAGGTCAGTAAGAGAAGTGCAGAAACTGAAATAAACGGAAAAACTTCTAAAAGAAATGCAAGGTATAGAAGTCCTGAAACAGGAAGTGTAAGTCAGGAAGAAATCGGGAAAGCGGATTATGATACTGAGGTTAAGGATGGAAAAATCTATGATCCTTTAGGAAAAGACCTTGATAATGACGGAATCGTAGACAGATATGACAATGACTTTAGGGATAGCGACTATTTTGAGTCAACCTACGATGTCGAAGATAATCTTCATTGCAAAGTGGAAGATACAAACAGCTTTTCAAAAAGCCAAAAGGCTCAAAAGAAAAATTATAAGAGAAAAAACTATTCTGATAAGCTCTATACCAGAAAAAAGGATACGGAAGTTAAAGAGGAAAAGGCGAACAGTAAAGAAATCGGAAAAGAAGCCATTCTTGATAGAGAAAAGAAAAACAGACTTTCTAAAGAACAAGAAACAGTATTTAAGAATAAGGCTCCTAAAGTATCCGCTTTATCAGGACTTGCTAAAGGAAGTGAAACCGTAAGAGATTACTTATCCCATGGAAGCGATGAAAACAAAGGGGTGGAAGCAGGAGAAAAGACAGCGGACGCAAGCTCGAAACTCATTCATGGCATAAAGAAATATTCTGATAAGAAAAAGGCGAAGAAAGGATACGATCTTACAAATAAGGACTATAAAATCAGGAAGCGAAAATCGAAGCTTGAATTTCGTGATGCCAAAGAGAACCTGAAAAAGATGAATGAATATAAAAGAGCAAATGCCTATAAAAGATTTCAAAAGAAAAATCAGGTAAAGGCAGCCATTCGTCGTGAGAATAAGTCAAGACTCAGAGATCGGATTAAAGAAAACCTCATTGGCTCGTTGAAAGGCTCAAAAAGATTTATAGTAAGAAAAGCAAAGGGACTTATGATTATTTTCATAGGTCTTATTATTTTGGGAACTTTCTTTATCAACTTTGCAGGAACGGGAATGACGGGCTTTATGAACTCCACAAGTTCTGTTCTTACAACAAGCTATTTGTCAAAGCCAAATGTCCTAAGTGAAATCAATGAGAATTTTTCGAAGATGGAAAAGGAGCTTCAAAGTGAGGTTGACAATGTAGAAGAAAATTATCCCGGATATGACGAGTACATCCTAAATAACACAGAGTACATCGGTCATAATGTCCACGAGCTTTTATCCTACATTACATCAAGGTGTGGAGAAGTAAAGAATGTATCAGAAGTAAGTTCCGTATTAAATGAGCTTTTTAAGTCCATGTATGACCTTGAGTATAAGGAAGAAGTGGAAATCAGATATAGGACAGTTACAGAAACTTATACCGATGAAGATGGAAATGAATATACCGAAAGCCATGAAGAACCTTACGAGTACAAGAAACTGATTGTAACACTTCATAAAAAAGAGATGGATAGCATTATCAGAAAGGTTTTTGCAAACTATCCTGACAATCTGAAACACTATGAAGCCCTATTCCTTGCTCAAGGCAATATGGGAGAAGCCTTTGGTAATAGCGACCTTATTGCTTCCAATGGAGGTATCGGAGGCGGGAAAGAGTATGAGGCTTCTACGGAAGTTCAAAAGAAGATTGTAAATGCTGCATACATTACGCCATCTCCGGGTGCAGGCTGGTGTGCTATGTGGGTGTCGCAGGTCTATCAAAATGCAGGACTTGGATATATTGGCGGAAATGCCTGTGATATGTATCGAAACTATACCTTTACATCAGACAAATCAAAACTCAAGGTGGGAATGCTTGTTGCGGTTGAAAGTAGTAGCAGCGGAAGTACAGCAGGACTCACCTATGGTCATGTAGGCATTTATATAGGCGATGGCAAGGTAATAGATAATATCGGGCGAATCAGAGTAACTACCTTAGATGATTGGATAGCATCTTTTTGTCAGCATCATCCAGTAGGCTTCGGCTTTCCGCCAAATGTAAACAGATAAGGAGGACACAATTTGAAAAAAGAACTGAAAGCAGTAAAAAACAGAATAAAGAAGTTAAAGGATAAAAAGGCTCTGATTGATGAAGAATTGGAGCCTTTATTTATTCGTGAAGAAGAACTTGAAAACGAAGAAATCATTGCCATTTGCAGAAAGAACAACATTACAATCAGTGATTTGATGGCAAAGGTAAACAGACAAAGAGTAGAAATGAAAAAGGAGAAGTCAAATGAAAACCAGTTGGAAAAAGAATAAGAAGTTTTGGACAGCAGCACTTGCAGTCGTTGTAAGTATAAGCTGCCTTTTGGGTCTTTGGACAGTTGTTTATGCTCATGAGCAAAGCTTAACGGAAGCACCTACAAGCGATAAAGCTGTCCAAACACAAGTGGAAGTAAATGTAAAGTATATCTTTGAAGATGAAAAAGTTTATAAGGAGGAAAAGATAAAGGCTGAGAAAGGACAGCTTCTTGACAGCGGTGATCTGCCGATGCTCCCTGATAATATGAAATTTGTTGATGAGTTTCTATTTTATGAAGTAAAAGGCGATGGAAATGATGAAATTATCCGAAAGGTAGCAAAGACTGAGGCTAAAGATAAAGAGACTCAGACAGAAGAAGAAAAGCCGAAACAGGATGAAAGCTCGCAGACGAAAATTCCAAAGACGGAAGATAAGTCAACGCAGACAGAGCTTTCTAAAGAAGACATTTCCAAAATGGAAAAAGATGCAAAGGAGCTTCAGGAAAAGCTTGATAAGTTAAATAGCGAAATGAAGGATAAAGACAAATTAAGCGATAAGCAAAAGGAGAAAATCAAAGACCTTGAAGCTGAAATTGAAAGCTTGAAAGAAAAAACAAAAAAAGATAAGGAAAATAAGGACTTATCAGAAGAAATGAAGAAGGAAATGGATAAGCTGAATAAAAAGATTAAAGAGCTTGAGGAAAAGGCAAATGAAGCAAACAAGGCTCCCGTAATATCTAATCCGTCTGCACCGAACAGCCCTATTTCCGGAATTAAGACAAACTCAGGCATTTCAAATCAAACACCTGTAAACAACACAGGAAAAAGCACAACTACACAGGCGAGTTCAGAAAATACTGTAAAAGATACAAGTGATTCTGAAACGAAAGAGAAATATATTCGCTATCCTAATAAGCTGACACCGAAAGCTCCTGCCAATAACAATCAGGATTCATCTATGGACGGGACAAGTAAGACTGTAAATACTAATAAGGGAGTAGCTTCTGTTCCATCAAAGGCAAGAGGAACCGTTACGGAAAATAAGGATAATGCGAACAAGGATTATTCGATTCATCATGGAGATAGCGGTGATAAGAGAGAAACGGATATGTATTCAGCGGATGCAAGACAGTTTGTTACCTTTACAACTAAAAATGGTAAGACTTTTCATTTAATCATTAACCATGATGAGGATAGCGAAAATGTCATGCTCCTAACAGAAGTATCTGAAGATGATCTTCTTAATATGGTTGAGAAAAAAGAAGCTCCGAAACAGGAAATTACAAAGGAAGAACCTGAAAAAGAAGAATCTAAGCCAGTAAAAAAAGAAGAAAGCAGCAATATGGGAACCTACTTAATTCTCATTCTTGTAGTAGCAGGAGCATTAGGTGCAGGATATTATTTTAAGGTCGTTAAGAAAAAGGAAGATAAGGAGCTTGAAGGCTTTGAGGAGGAAGATGATGATTTCTTTTCAGAAGCGGAAGAAAGCGAAAATGAAGTAGATGAAGCAGAAACAGAAGATAAGGAAGATGATGATTTGGAATAAATTTGCACCCAAAACTATCTCATATTTGGTGCAAAACACAGGGCGAGAGAGTAAAATCTTTCGCCCTTTTATATTGAAAAACAGGAGGAAAAATATAGATGAAACTTGTAATTGCTGAAAAGCCAAGTGTTGCAATCTCTATTGCAAAAGTGATTGGAGCTACAAAAAAGAAAGACGGATACTATGAGGGAAACGGATACAAGGTAAGTTGGTGTGTTGGACACTTAATTAAAATGGCAAATCCAGAAAGCTACGATGAAAGGTACGCAAAGTGGAATATGGCTGATTTACCGATTATTCCAAAAGAATATAAGTATGAGATTGCAAAGTCCACAAAGAAACAATTTACGATTCTTAAAAAGCTCATGGACGATAAGGACATAGACATCGTGATAAATGCTTGCGATGCAGGGCGTGAGGGAGAAGCAATCTTCAGGCTTGTCTACAATCAGGCAAATTGTAAAAAGAAGATGAAACGCCTTTGGATTTCATCAATGGAAGATAGTGCCATAAAAGAGGGTTTTGATAACCTGAAAGACGGAAGTTTTTACGATAATCTATTCGAATCATCACAAGCAAGGGCGATTGCAGATTGGCTTGTGGGAATGAATTTAAGCAGACTCTATTCGTGTCTATACAAGCAAAATTACAGTGTGGGAAGAGTTCAAACACCTACCCTTGCCATGATTGTAAATAGAGATGATGAGATAGCAAATTTTAAGAAAGAAAAATATTTTACAGTCGAACTTTCTATGAATGGTTTTACACTATCAACAGAGAGAATTGATGATGAGGTTGCTGCTGAACAGCTAATCAATTTAGTTGGCGATAAGATAGGAATTACCGATGTTATTCAAAAGGAAAAGATAACAAAGCCTGATTTGCCTTTTGACCTTACAACACTTCAAAGAGAGTGCAATAAGTATTTTGGATATAGTGCCAAGCAAACACTTGATTATGCACAGAGCCTATACGAGAAAAAACTGATTACCTATCCAAGAACAGACAGCAGATGCTTAACGGAAGATATGATTGTAAGTACGGTTAATAACATTTTAGGGAAAAATGATTTTGATACAGAGCGTATTAAGACGGTATTTAACTCTGAAAAGGTTACGGATCATCATGCTATTATCCCGACAATCAGTTCCTTAAAAGAAGATGTTTCAGAACTTCCTTTAAGTGAAGCTAAAGTTTACTTCCTTATATCCGATAAATTCCACGCAAGTGTGGGCTATCCTTTAGTGGAAAATACAACGAAGATTGTAGCTGAATTCGATAGCTTTACTTTTACAAGCTCAGGTAAGACAATTAAAGATGAAGGTTTTACAAAATATCTTAAAGAATATAAGTCTAAGAAAAATGAAGATATGGTACTTCCTGATGTGAACATTGGTGATGTATTGAGCATTGAAAACAAGGAAATAAAAGAAAAGTACACAACACCACCGAAACACTTTACTGAAGATACGCTTTTGAAAGCAATGGAAGTGGCTGGTAATGATGCACTGGAAAAAGGTGTAGAGGTCGAGCGAAAAGGACTTGGAACACCTGCAACAAGAGCAGGGATTATTGAAAACTTAATTTTCAAAGGATTTATTGAGAGAGATAAGAAAAACCTTATTGCTACACATAAGGGAATCAGCCTTGTAACGATTGTAGCTGGTACCTTTAAATCCGCAGAAACAACAGCAAAGTGGGAAATGGAGTTATCGGATATTGCACAGGGAAAATCATCAAAGAAAAATTTTTTAGAGGCAATTGAAACTGAGATAAAAGAAGTGGTTTCAACTTATAGCAAGTAAGATGGCACTTATTTTAAGATGGAAAAAATGCCCTAAAAATGCTATAATATAAGATAATCAATGTAATGATTGAGAGGTGATTATGTGTCTAAAATAAATGTTGAAGGTTCAGAAATCAGCATTATTGCCATAGATAATAGGGATTACATTTCTTTAACAGATATGGTTAGAAATATTGAGAACGGATCTGCTTTAATAGAAAAATGGCTTAGAAACAAGAACACAATAGAGTTTTTAGGTATTTGGGAAGAAATGTATAATACCAATTTTAATTCCCCCGAATTCGAGGGAATTAAAAATGAAGCAGGATTTAACCGATTTATTTTATCTGTTAAGCAGTGGGTAGAAAAAACGAATTCTATCGGTATAGTTGCGAGAGCAGGAAGATATGGCGGAACTTATGCTCACAAAGATATAGCATTTGAGTTTGCTTCTTGGGTATCTCCATACTTTAAATTGTATTTGATTAAGGAATTTGAACGCTTAAAGGAAGAAGAACAAAAGAAGTTAGGCTGGGATATAAAAAGGAATTTGGCAAAAATCAATTATAGGATTCATACAGATGCCATTAAAAATAAGCTTGTACCCGAAAAACTTTCAAAAGAAAAAATCAACTTTATTTATGCAAGTGAGGCGGATATTCTTAATGTTTCTTTGTTTGGAATAACAGCGAAAGAATGGCGTGATGAAAATCCGGATTTAAAAGGGAATATTAGAGATTATGCAGATATATCGCAGCTTGTATGCCTTTCTAATCTTGAAAATCTTAATGCGGTATTTATAAATGAGGGCATGAGTCAATCTGAAAGACTGGAAAAACTAAATTCAATAGCAATTGAACAGATGAAAATATTATCAGAGAGTGAATCAATTAAAAAGTTGAAATAAAAGGATAATATCAATATGTAGTACAAAGGTGATTAGAGTAAAATCTAACCGCCTTTTTTCATGCAAAAAAGAAGGAGGTAAACATGCGAATAAATGATTTTCATAACATTTTGGAGCTAATAAAACAAGATATTCTGCAGAGTGAAGCAGAGTATCTGAAGCTCTTAAAGGTTGTCGGAAACAATCAGAGGTACGACTTTAGAAGTCAGCTAAGTATTTATGACAAAAATCCTGAAGCGACAGCTTGTGCCAAGTTTGACTATTGGAGGGAACGCTTTAATCGAACTGTTATGAGGGGACAGAAAGGTATCCCCATTTTAGAGGACTATGGCACATATAAAAAGGTGGACTATATCTTTGATATAAGTCAAACCGTTTCCAAAAACAGAGATGTCAATGAGGTAAATCTTTGGAGATTTGATAAAGAAGCTCACAAAGATGTATTAAAAGAAATGATAAAAGCTGAAGGCTATGAAGAAATCGAAAGCACCTTAGAAAACATCTTTTCTTTAAGCAGGCTCTACGGAGATAAAAAAATAGATAGCCTGATGAATGAGCTTAGAATATCTGATGAGGACAGAATAGCCTTTACCAAGTTTGTGAGGAACTCAGTGAGCTATGCAGTAGCTGCAAGATTTAAGTTAGACTATCCTATGGATAAGGAGCTGTTAAAAGAAAACTTTGCAAGGCTTGACAGCATTTCTCTTATGAGCCTTGGAGAAACGGTGTCGGATATTAGCGGAAATATAATTGATGCAACCATTCAAAAAAGTAAAGAGTTAGAGCTTCAAAAAGAAGTGTTAAGAGGTAAAGAAGCAGGATATAATAAAATAAAAGCAGAATTAGAGGAGGTAGAAGAAAATGTACTTCGACGAGATGATCAGGAAAGAATTAGTGAAAACGAGCGAATTTTCCGAAATGGAGAGTACGGACGAGATAATAGAGAAAATCAAAGAGAATACACTGAATCAGTTAGAGGAGGACATGGACTTTATGAGAGAATATCCGAATCCGACTTACGCAGTGATGAGGCTGGATTATCTTTCAAACAGCGAGGAGCAGAGCCACTTCGAGATGTTAGTGGATCTATACAAGGAGAAGAAGCTGATAGGACACCTGATGGATATTCAGAAACAGGCAATAGAGTTTATGAGAGCAGAGAAGCCGAAACTGATGATAGCTTGGAAGATAGAGGACGAGAGCCATCCGCAGTACAAAGCGATGATTTCAGCTCTCAAAGAAATGACAATCAAGGAAGTAGTGGAAATCTAAAAGAAAATACGGATAAAGAGATAAGAGAAGCTGACAAGGCTTCTTTTTCTTTGCCTGAAAACAGCTTAGGACAGATTAAACTTACAATACCTCTTGCCCAAAATGATATTGACAGTATTCTTGTAAACGGTGGAAACCATGAGGGCGAAAGACTTCCTATTATTGCTGAATTTTCCAAAGGAAAAACAGTAGAAGAATTAGGAGAATACCTTAAAGATACCTTTAGAGGCGGAAACGGTTTATTTCTTAATGGAGCAGAAGTATCTTCCTGGTATTCGGATAAAGGTATTCATTTAGCTTATGGAACTTCTGCAAGAGAAGATATGACGCAAATTTTAAGCTGGAGTAATGCTGCAAGAAGAATCAATGAACTTTTGGAAAATGGAGAGTTTGCAACAAATGTAGAGCTTTTGGAAGCACAGGACTATGAAAGAGATAGAGTTTCAGAATCCTTATGGTATCTATACCACGATTTAAGTGAAGAAGGGAAAGCACAAGGCTATTTTGACTTTATAGAAAGAGGTGGTGGCTTTCCGAAAGAAACAAGACAGTTATCGGAAGCTCTTAAAAATCCTGACTATCTAAAGAATGTTATTTCCGAGTACAGTCGCTTTTTGACAGGATATAAAGAAAACAAAGATGTACTAAGGTTTCATTATCACAAGGTAGATAGCCTTTACCAGAGATTAGAGGAGCTTGCAATTCCGAGAAAGGAATATATCTCTAACTTAACCGAACTTCCAAAGGTACATGGCTTTATTACAGAAGATGAAGTCCTTGCTACGATTTCAAGAGGAAGTGGAGTCGATAAAGGGAAAGAGCAAATTATTAAGTTTTTCAAAGAAAATCATATCTTGCAGGAAAAAGCGAATTTCCTAAAAGATGAATATGGAATTGGCGGAGGCTCTCATGCTGTTTCAGGCGAAAGAGGAAGCGGAGAATGGCACGATGCAAAGGGACTTAAATTACAGAAAAATCATTGTAATGATGTATTTCTTACTTGGTCAAATGTAGCAAAGCATATAGACGAGCTGCTTTCAAAAAATCTTTATCTTGAAGAAAAGGACATTGAAAGAAAGGATGAGATAGAAGAACAAAAAGAGCCAAGTTATTATTCTAAAGATGATCCAAATAATCTAATGACTGATGAAATGCTTGAGAAAGTTCCTGAGCTTTATGCACAGGAAGATGTAGCCTTAGCAGACAAACAGGTTCATGCAGCATATATCATTCCATTTAGAAGCAACTGGACTTGGTATATGACGGAGTACGATAGAGAAAGCAAAGACGCTTTTGGACTTGTTTTAGGAATTGAACCTGAATGGGGATATTTTAATCTTGAGGAGCTAAAGGAATTAAATGCCCAAAGGCTCATTTTAGAGGATTTTCCAAAGACCTTTAGAGAACTTAAAGACAGTGAACTTAAAAAGCAGATGGATGAGCAGGAGCTTCACCATGTCTTTAACGGAGAACTTAGCTTTGAGGAGAATATTACAGACCTTGAAGCACCTGAAGAAGTAGAAGAAAGAATACAAGCAGAACCTTTTCAGGCTACCTTATTAGATTATCTAAAGGAAAAAGAAGAAGTAGAGCTTAACGAAAAAGAGGACAGCCCTTCAGATGAGTTTGCAGTTCAAGAAGGCGATATTATCTATTTTAATCATGAGGAGTACAGAGTAAGAGAGCTTTCTAAAAATCAAATCACAGGAAGAAATGACTTATGGCTTGATCCTATAAGACAAGGTAATCATCAAATACCGATTATAGCCTTTACGGATAATGAGGATTTATTAAGACAAATAAGTCTTGAAAGACCTGACTTTATCATCGGTGATGAAGTGAAATACAAGGATAAAGACTATACCATCACAAGATTTGATGATATGGGGAATAATCTAAAGACCGTAACGGTTAAGGATAATACCGAATATCTTGGCGGTATGATTACAGGCTCCGATGTAATTCCTTATCGTAAGGAAAGTGAGCTTGATAGAATCTTTGAAAATATGACCAATGAGAAGCCCGAAAAGACTTTTAAGGAAGCAGAAATAAAGAAAAATGAGGCTCACAATTTCAAGATTGCAGAAGAAACGATCCCTGCAAAGTTATCTCCAAGTGAGAGATTAAACAATAATCTTGAAGCAATCTCTATGCTTAATAGGATTGAAAGTGGAGAACGAGAGCTTGATATTACAGCTCAGGAAGTTTTAGCAAAATATGTAGGCTGGGGTGGATTATCTGAAGTCTTTGATGAAAGTAAGGATGGACAGTGGAAAGAGGCAAGAGCCTTCTTAAAGGAAAATCTATCGCCATCAGAATATGAAGCTGCAAGAGAATCTACCCTAACGAGTTTTTACACACCGAAAGCAGTCATTGACGGAATATATAAGACGCTTTCAGGTATGGGATTTAAACAGGGAAATATCCTTGAACCGTCAATGGGTGTTGGGAACTTTATCGGTAATCTACCTGATGAAATGAGTAAGTCAAAATTTTATGGTGTGGAACTTGATTCGGTAAGCGGGCGTATTGGAAAACTCTTATATCCTGAAAGTGATATACAGGTTAAGGGGCTTGAAGAAACTTCCTTTTCCAATAACTTCTTTGATGTAGCAATCGGAAATGTTCCATTTGGAGAGTATAAGGTAAATGACAGGGAATACAATCGTAATAACTTTCTTATCCACGATTATTTCTTTGCCAAGTCCATTGATAAGGTAAGAAACGGCGGTGTTATCGCCTTTATTACATCTTCAGGAACAATGGATAAAAAAGACGAAAGTGTAAGACGCTATCTTGCAGCAAGAGCCGAATTTTTAGGAGCAATCAGACTTCCAAATGATACCTTTAAGGGTGTTGCCGGCACAGAAGTAACTTCGGATATTATCTTCCTAAAGAAAAGAGATAGCGTATTAGAGCGCGATGAAGATTGGATACACCTTGCAGAAGATGAAAATGGACTTTCATATAACAAATACTTTATTGATCATCCTGAACAAGTGCTTGGCACAATGCGTGAGGTAAGCGGAAGATTTGGAAAGACACTCACTTGTGAACCGATAGCTTTTTTAGGGCAAGAGAACAATATGGCTTCGTTAAAGGAGCGTATCGAGATTGCAGGAGAAAGAATTTCAAAAGATGCCAAGTATGAAGAAGTAGAGCTACTTGATGATGAGATCACTTCTATCCCTGCAACTGATGATGTAAAGAACTTTTCTTATACCTTAATTGATGATGAAGTCTATTACAGAGAAAATTCACTCTTTATCAAAAAGGAAGTATCAGATAAAAACAAAGAAAAAATCAAGGATTATCTTGAGCTGAATGCTGTTTTAAAAGATGTAATTTACAAGCAGAAAGAAGATTTTAGCGAGGAAGAAATCAAGGCTTCACAGGAAAAACTAAATGAAGTATATGATAACTTTTCAAAGAAGCATGGCTTTGTAAATAACCTAAGTAATACCAGAGCCTTAAAAGAGGATAGCAACTTCCCGCTTGTTTCTTCCATTGAAATCCTTGATGAAGAAGAAAACTTTAAGGCAAAGGGAGATATTTTCTCCAAGCGAACAATCACAAAGGCGAAGGTTATCGACCATGTAGACACTTCCCTTGAAGCTCTTGTTTTATCGGTATCTGAAAAAGGCTATGTGGACTTTGACTATATGGGAAGTCTTACAGGAAAAGACAGAACGACCTTAATTGAGGAGCTTCGAGGGGAAATCTATCTAAATATCAGAGAAGAGCAAAACTTTTACAGACCGCTTTCCTTTAATTTAGAGGATGGCGATTTACCTTTTGCTTGTGCAAATGGCAGCAATTCCTATAAGTATGGCTATGTAACAAAAGATGAATATTTAAGTGGGAATATCAGGGACAAGATTGCCATTGTAGATAGCTACTTATCAAAGCTCAGACAAACGGAAAGAGAGCTGCCTCATCTTGGCTATGAAAAAAATGGAAAAGAAAAAGAGCTGATAAGCTATGAAATGAACCGTTTGGAATATCAAAAATCAGAGCTTACCAAAGTTCTTCCAAAGGAGCTTGAAGCAAGTGAAATCAATGTGCGTCTTGGTGCAACTTGGATACCGATTAAAGACATTGAGAAATTCATCTTTGAAACGCTTAAAACTCCGGGTTATGCAAGATGGGATATTAAGGTTAAGTTTTCAAGCCTTACAAGCGAATGGAATGTAGAAGGAAAAAGCAGGGACAGAGGAAATGACCTTGCTGAAATGACCTTTGGAACATCAAGGGTAAATGCCTATAAGCTGATTGAAGATGCCTTAAACCTTAAAGAAACAAAGGTATTTGACCAGATTGTAAATCCAGACGGCTCTAAAACTTCTGTCTTAAATAAAAAAGAAACCATGCTTGCAGGACAAAAGCAGGAGTTATTAAAAGAAGAATTTAAGAACTGGATATTTAACGATCAGGAAAGAAGAAGCCGTCTTGTAAAGCTGTATAATGAGCGTTTTAACTCTATCCGTAACAGAGAATATGACGGAAGCAATCTTTCCTTTGAGGGAATGAATACGGAGATTGACTTAAGACCTCATCAAAGAAATGCCATAGCAAGAAGTCTTTATGGAGGAAACACCTTGCTTGCCCATGTAGTAGGCAGTGGAAAGACCTTTGAAATGGTAGCTTCTGCAATGGAGAGTAAAAGGCTTGGAATGTGCAGTAAGTCCTTGTTTGTTGTACCAAATCACTTAACAGGACAAATCGGTCGTGAGTTTATGCAGCTATATCCGTCGGCTAACATTATGGTGGCAGATAAGAAAGATTTTGAGCCGAAAAACAGAAAGAGATTTATAGGCAAGATTGCTACAGGGGAATACGATGCGGTTGTTATCGGACATACGCAGTTTGAAAAAATTCCTATGAGTAAGGAATATCAGGAAAAGCATATTCAAGATCAGATTGATGAAATCGTAAACTATGTTGAGGAATACAAGCATGACAGAAATCAGAACTTTACTGTGAAACAGCTCGAAAAGACAAAGAAAAAACTGGAAACAAGGCTTGAGAAACTAAACGATGATTTTAAGAAAGATGATGTCATTACCTTTGAGGAATTAGGAGTGGATAAGCTCTTTGTTGACGAGGCACATGGCTTTAAGAACCTTTATCTCTATACCAAAATGAGAAATGTTGCAGGTATCGGACAGTCAGAAGCCTTTAAGTCCTCCGATATGTTTATGAAATGCCGCTACATGGATGAAATGACAGGCGGCAAAGGCGTGGTCTTTGCAACAGGAACACCTGTAAGTAATTCTATGACAGAGCTTTATACCATGCAGCGTTATCTTCAGTATGAAAGTCTAAAGAAAAACAACTTGGAGCATTTTGACTCTTGGGCTTCCACTTTTGGAGAAACGCAAAGCTCCTTTGAACTATCTCCTGAAGGTACAGGGTATAGGGTAAAAACGAGATTTTCAAAGTTCTATAACTTGCCTGAGCTTATGAGTATGTTTAAGGAAGTTGCAGACATTCAAACGGCGGATATGTTAAATCTTCCAACACCTGAAGCACACTATGAAGTTATTAAAACCTTGCCAAGTGAAGAACAAAAGGAAATCCTAAAGAGCCTTTCTAAAAGAGCAGATGATGTCAGAAATAGAGTTGTAGAGCCAGATGTTGATAATATGCTTAAGATTACCAATGACGGCAAGAAACTTGCCTTAGATCAGCGTTTAATCAATCCACTTCTTCCTGATAACCCTGATAGCAAGGTCAATGTATGCGTGAAAAATGTATTTGCTATTTGGGATAAGACAAAAGAAAATAGGTCAACACAGCTACTTTTCTCTGATATGTCCACTCCAAAAGGAGATGGAGAATTTAACATCTATGATGATATTAGAGAAAAACTTGTAGCTATGGGCATACCGAAAGAAGAAATTGCCTTTATCCACGAAGCTAATTCCGATAAGCAAAAGGACGAACTCTTTGCGAAAGTAAGAAAAGGAGAAATCCGTATCTTAATGGGTTCAACGCAGAAGATGGGAGCCGGAACGAATGTGCAAAATAAACTAATTGCTTTGCATGACCTCGATGTTCCTTGGCGTCCCGCTGACTTGGAACAAAGAGCAGGGAGAATTGTAAGACAAGGAAACGAAAATGAGAAAGTAAATATCTATCGTTATGTTACAGAGAATACCTTTGATGCGTACCTTTGGGTGCGACATGAAGTCGCTTAATT
>NZ_JAUSTN010000011.1:0-34829 GCF_030812875.1 Peptoniphilus koenoeneniae | reverse complement strand
TTTTGAAACCTCTTCGCACAAAATTACCCCACGTTCCTTCGTGGATTCCATGTGTGGATAAAATTACCATAAATTTATGCGTGGGATTTTGTGGGCTGTAGGGACCGGTTTACCGGTTCGTGTGTGTTAGGTGTGAAAACAAAATCAATATTTGTTTTAAATTTTTTCAATAAAGATTATTTTTGTATTTATGTTTTATCATTTTTTATTTTAAATAATTCGGCTTCGCCGCCGGACCAATAAATTGGTCCCTACATTCGCTTGCAAATATTTAATCTTTTGAAACCTCTTCGCACAAAATTACCCCACGTTCCTTCGTGGATTCCATGTGTGGATAAAATTACCATAAATTTATGCGTGGGATTTTGTGGGTTGTAGGGACCGGTTTACCGGTCCGTGTGCCTTGGGTGAGAAAACAAAATCAATATTTGTTTTAAATTTTTTCAATAAACCATTTATTTATAAATTTTCATTTTCATTTTTTATTTTATTTCGTTCGCCATACGCCGTCGGACCAATAAATTGGTCCCTAGATGCTCATTTTTTTCATTGCTTATTTCATCCCCACCCCACCCCACCAAAAACACCGTAATGGCAAAGGTAAAAAACAGCAAAAGGCGAAAATATATCAGCAATATTACATAAAAGAGAAATATGTAATATAACTGTAATTTTACTTTTAAAAGGCATAGTGTATAATAATAGCAAGAGAGGAACAATGACAACTAAATATTAAAAATATTTTCTTGTCACCTCTAAGTGATGTAGAAAGAACATCACGCACAGAAGCTTAAAGCTTTTGTAGAGTCTACAAAAAACTTAAGGAGGTCGAAAGACAATATGAACAAAAAATTTCTTTCATTAGTACTATCACTAGTAATGGTACTAGGAACATTCACAAGTGTCTTCGCAGCCGACTCAAAAGTTGAAGCAAAGAAGGAAGAAGCAAAGAAAACTTCTCCATCAGCAAAAATTCAATGGATGGTCGACCAAAAGTTGGTTGAAGGAAGAAAAATCTTCAAACCAGGCGAAGAAAAGAACGATCTTGCATTAGACAAGAACATCACAAGAGCAGAAGTAACTAAGATGTTAGTTTATGCAAAGGGTCAAGAAAAATTAGCTGACCTTGTAAAAGCAACATCAGTACCTTACTCAGATGTAAAAGCAGATCACTGGGCAAACGGATTCGTTACAGTAGGAACTTTTAAATTAAAAGGACCTAAGGGTGTAGCAATGTTAGCAGGATATCCTGATGGAACATTCAAACCAGAAAAGAACGTATCTTATGCAGAACTTGCTAAAATGTTAGTAGCTCTTGTAAAAGAAGATCTAACACCACAAATGGTAGCAAACGCACAATGGCCAGGTAGCTGGTTAACTTGGGCAGCAGAACTTGGAATTCTTAACGGAATCGAATATGCAAACTCAAATGACCCTGCAACAAGAAACCTTGCTTTCCAAATGATTTACAATGCTATGTATATCTATGATACAAGACATGATGTAGATTACGGAACAAGAATTGGTGTAGTAAGCGGATTTGAAGATGGTAAATTAGTTATCAACCAAGGAGACAAACAATTCAAAGTTACACTTGACGCTAAAACAACTTATGTTGACGGAAGCGGAAGAGTTGGATATCTAAACTTACAACAATTAAGCTCAAATTCTAAACTTTGGGTAGGTTCTTTAGTTGAAGTTATCACTGACAAAAATGAAAAAGACGGCGTAGTTTCTCACATTATGGAACTTGGTAATCCTGCAGTTGGAGCAACTGACGGATTAAAAAACAACAACAGATGGTATGGAGTTGCTGAAAAAACTGTACAAGGTGTTGCAAATGTAACAAAAGACGACATCACAGTTTATGCAAAGGATGGCCTAAACGGTGCTTGGGATGTTAAAAATGCTGAAGATGGAAAAGGTGCAAAAGCTGATGTTAAAGACTTTGCAGCTACAAAAGTTGAATTTACAGCTGATACAAGATTCTTTGTAGCAGATGAAAACAACGGCTGGTTAACAGAAGTTGACAAGACAAAGGCTCGTGACCTTGTAGAAGTTAAAGACGGAAGATTCGTTCCAAAAGTATATGTTGGATATGATGTAGTTGGTAAAACAGGAAGACAATACAACAAAGCAAACATCGTTGTATTTAACGTTGTAACTGATGACCAATTAAATGAAAAAACTTTCAGAGTTGCTCATGTAACAAACAGAAACTTCGAACTTACTGTTGAAAACACTAAGGGACAACAAACTGCTCTTGATATGAGATCAGTTGACAACTGGTTCCCAGGATTTAACAGACCAAGAAACGGTGCTGGATATAACGACTATTTTGAAAAATTTGACGTTATCAAAGCTAGAGTAAACGCTGACAACAAAGTTGGAAAATTTGGTGAAGTAATAATTGATTATTCTAAAGACCCAATTTTCAAAATTAAAGAAGTTCATAAGACTTATGGACAAGTAACAGGTGTAACTCTTGAAGGCAGAGACAGAGTTGTTACTCCTGAAATCACTTTAAAACATGACGCTAACATTTTCCTTGAAGGACAATTAGAAAAAGGCGCTTATGTACAAGTTGCAAAGAGCGATTATCAAACTGTAAAAGATGCTTACGGATATGACGGATATTCATTTAAGAATATGTTTATCTCAACAATTTCTGTAGTTCCTGCAGTAGCTGACAAAGATCTTGGCAGATTAAGCGGAGAATATGCAGAAGATTGGACAATTGTAAAGGCTAACTTTACAAAAGCTCAATTTGGAGATCAATATACACTAGTTCTTAACAATGTTAAACATGTAAGCGTAGATGGAACAGAAGCTGTTTATAGAAATCTTACAGTAGCAGTAAGTGTGGACGATTATAATAAAATTAAGAAAAATGACGATACTATTATTCTAAAGAGATTAGATTCTAAACAATATGGTGCATCTTACACTAATGCACTTGTATTAGTTTCTTACAACGCAGAAAAAAAAGCTACTGCAGTTAATGAATATAACAAAGCATTAAAAGATTATAACGATAAATTAGCTGCTTACAAAGCAGATCCATCAAAAACAGCAGATGTTAAAACAGCTGTTGACAACTTAGTTACTGCATTTGATAATCTTGCAGCTAAGTCAATTGAAACTGAACTTACAAGCAAGAGAGCAGAAGTTGAACAAATAATCAAAGATTATAAGACTGATGCTACACTTAAAACAAATGCACTAGCAAAAGACACATTAAACCCAGCAGCTATGTAATTTAGCTTAAAAAATAAAAAACCCGAGAAATCGGGTTTTTTTATTGCTCAAATTTAAAATCTTTAGCTTAAAATAATCCTAAAAAATTTTAAAAAAATAAAAAAACATCTGTTCTTTTTATAAAAAGGGTGCTATAATAAATAAAAAGAACAAATGTTCAAGAATTTTAGGAGGAATTATGGATTATAAAAATCAAATTAATTTTAAGACAGATGAAGCTTTAAAGAAAAGAGAGGAGGAGATTTTAAAAAAGTATGAACCTCTTATTAAGGCCAGCATCAAAAAATATTGCCCTGTTATGAAGGAGTATGAGGACCTTTTTCAAGATGGTTGTCTTTTCATTTTAAATTCTTTAAAAAACTTTGATCCCCATCGCGGGACCACTTTTGGCGCCTACATAAAAAGCGGTTTGAGGATCTATTATTTGGACACTTTTCGTTATTTAAGAAAGTATTCCGATTCTTTGCCCTATTCTGATGAAATTTTGACTCCCACTTTGGAGGAGGAGGTCTTTCCTTTTTCCAAAGACCTTTCCGATGCTTTGGGGCTTCTTCCTTCAAAGGAGAAACAGGTCATTCAAATGATCTATTACAGAGGCATGAAATTGGCTTCTGTTGCTTCGGAATTAAATGTTTCTACCCGTACCATCAATAGAATTAAAAAGAAGGCTCTTGAGTCTTTACGTGATTATATGGTTTCTGGAGGCAAGGACTCTTCCCCCGCCATATAATTTTTTTTGTTTGAATTTTTGAATTTTTGCCTTCTTTGTTTTGCTTGCCCTTTTTGTTTTGCTCTTTCAATAGAGTTATTTTTTTGCCCTTTTTTATAAAACATTATGAGAGCATCTAGGGACCGGTTTGAAGACCTAACCCGATTTTTGAAAAAAATCGTGGTAGGTCTCATGCAACTATTTGCCCAAATCTTTGATTTGGTTGCAAATATCTGCTAAGGTCTGTGTGTGTTGGGTGTGAAAACAAATTCAATTTTTTTATAAAACATTATGAGAGTTCTAGGGACCGGTTTACCGGTCCGTGTGCGTTGGGAGAGATAAAAAATTCAATATTTTATAAATATATTTTTTACGCTCTACGTAAAGCATTTTGTTTTAAATTTTTTCAATTTACATTTTTTCTCCATTTTTTCTTTCTCATTTTTTACATTATTTCAATTTATTCGCCTTACGGCGATCGGACCAATAAATTGGTCCCTACATGGTTTTAATATTCAATTGATGTTGAATTTATATTTATGCTTTATCGTTTTTTATTTTATTTTATTTCATTCGGCTTACGCCGCCGGACCAATAAATTGGTCCCTACATTGGTTTTAATATTCAATTGATGTTGAATTTATATTTTTTCATTTTCATTTTTTATTTTATTTCAATTCATTCGGCTACGCCGCCGGACCAATAAATTGGTCCCTACATTCATTTGCAGAGATTTACTCATTATTTATCATAACCCTTACAAATCCTGTAGGGACCGGTTTACCGGTCCGTGTGCGTTGGGCGTGAAAACAAATTCAATATTTTATAAAACATTATTAGAGTTGTAGGGACCGGTTTACCGGTCCGTGTGTGTTGAGTGAAAGAAAAAAGTCAATATTTTATAAAATATTATATGGGCATGTAGGGACCGGTTTACCGGTCCGTGTGTGTTGGGAGAGAGAAAAAAATCAATATTTTATAAAACATTATGAGAGTTGTAGGGACCGGTTTACCGGTCCGTGTGTGTTGGGAGAGAGAACAAATTCAATATTTGTTTTAAATTTCAATAAAAATTATTTTTGTATTTATGTTTTATTGTTTTTTATTTTATTTCATTCGGCTTACGCCGCCGGACCAATAAATTGGTCCCTACATTCATTTGCAGAGATTTACTCATTATTTACCATAACCCTTGAAAATCCTCTAGGGACCGGTTTACCGGTCCGTGTGTGTTGAGTGAGAGAAAAAAATCAATATTTTATAAAATATTATGAGAGTTGTAGGGACCGGTTTACCGGTCCGTGTGTGTTGGGAGAGAAAACAAATTCAATATTTTATAAATATATTTTTTACGCTCTACGTAAAGCATTTTGTTTTAAATTTTTTCAATTTACATTTTTTCTCCATTTTTTCATTTTCATTTTTTATTTTATTTCAATTCATTCGGCTTACGCTGCCGGACCAATAAATTGGTCCCTACATGGTTTTAATATTCAATAAATTGGTCCCTACATGGTTTTAATATTTAATTGATGTTGAATTTATATTTATGCTTTATCGTTTTTTATTTTATTTTATTTCGTTCGGCTACGCCGCCGGACCAATAAATTGGTCCCTACATTGGTCTTAATATTTAATTGATGTTGAATTTATATTTATGTTTGCCTAATAAATATTTTATGGCTATACTGTTATTAGCATCTTTGTAATTTAAAACCAATTTAAGCTCCAAAGAGTTAATGAATAGGTGCAATATTTTTTAAGGGGTGTTAGTTTGAAGCTTAGTTTAGATAATTTTAATAAATTAAAAGATTGTGTTGACCAATTTCCAAGTTACGATGTTGGAAAATTGAGAGAAGATTCTTTAAGGGATCCCCATTGGCTTGCTTTTGGTGCGGGAAATATTTTTCGTGGATATATTGCCAGGGTCAATCAGGATTTAATTAACAAGGGTCTTTCTAATAGGGGCATAAGTGTTGTTGAGAGTTTTGATTCTGAAATTATCGACCACATTTACAAGCCTTTTGATAATTTGACTCTTTCTCTTACTTTAAATAAGGATGGCAAGTTTTCTACAGATTTAATTGCAAATCTTGTGGAGGGTTTGGTTCTTTCTAGGGATGAGGAAAGAATTGAAGAGATAGTTAAGAATAAAGATTTACAGATTATGTCTTTTACCATTACTGAAAAGGGATACAACATTCATACTCCTCAAGGTCTTGTTACTGATCTTGCTAGGGAGGATGGTCTTGGCAATCCTGAGGATTCAAAACATTTAATGGCTAGGGCTGCTTATTATTTGTATTTAAGATTTAAGGCGGGCAAATTGCCTATTACTATGTTAAGTCTTGACAATTGTTCACATAATGGTCAAAAGCTTAAGGATTCTATTATGTATTTTGTAAGGGCTTGGAATGAAAATAATAAGGTTGAGGATGATTTTGTAGATTTTGTTGATAGTGATGAGTTTGTAAGTTTTCCATGGACTATGATTGATAAGATCACTCCAAGGCCTGCTGATGAGATTAGGGATTATTTAATTGGCAAGGGCTTTGAGAATATGGATGCTATTGTAACGGACAAGAAAACTTATATTGCTCCTTTTGTTAATTCTGAAGAGGCTGAGTATCTTGTTATTGAGGATGATTTTAAAAATGGTCGTGATCATCTTGATAAGGCTGGGGTTTATTTAACTAATAGGGATACTGTTAACAAGGTTGAGACTATGAAGGTTACTACTTGTCTTAATCCTCTTCACACTTGTCTTGCAGTTTATGGTTGCATTTTAGGTTATGATTCTATTGCTGCTGAGATGAAGGACCAAGATTTAGTTTCTCTAATTAAGAAAATCGGTTATGATGAGGCTCTTCCTGTTGTTGTGGATCCCAAGATTTTAAGTCCCAAGGCTTTTATTGATGAGGTTATTGATGTGCGTCTACCTAATAGGTTCATTCCTGATACTCCTCAAAGAATTGCGACTGATACTTCTCAAAAGATTCCTATTAGATTTGGTCAAACTATAAAGAAATATGTTGAGGCTGGAAAAGTTAATGAGCTTAAGTTTATACCTTTGGCTATTGCTGGATGGCTTAGATATCTTTTTGGTCTTGATGATAATTTACAAAAGTTTGATTTAAGTGCTGATCCTTTGCTTTCTGATTTGAAAAAGATTTATGAAAACATGGAGATTGGAAATATTGATGAGGCTGCTATAAGAAAGCTGCTTAAAAATGAAACTATTTTCGGTCTTGATCTTGAAAAGGCTGGGTTAGCAGATTTGATTGTTGAGTATCTGAAGGAATTAAGCATGGGCAAGGGTGCTGTAAGAAGCACGTTAAAAAAATATTTAAGGTGATATTATGAAAATGACTTTTAGATGGTATGGAGATTCTGATCCGATACCTTTGAAATATATAAAACAAATTCCAAATTGCAGTGGAATAATGGCTATGATGGACGATTTTGAGGCTGGACAAGTTTGGGACAAGGAAATTTTTGGCAAGTTTGTAAAGAGAGTTAATGATGCTGGTCTTGAGGTTGAGGTAATAGAAAGTATAAATGTTCATGAAGACATTAAAATGGGTCTTCCTACAAGGGATAAGTATATTGAAAATTACAAGGAATCTATCAAGAATGTTGCTGAGTGTGGAGTAAAGGTTGTAGTTTACAATTTTATGCCTGTTTTTGACTGGCTTAAGACTGATTTGGCAAAGGTCTTGGCTGATGGCTCTAACACTCTTTATTACAATGATAAAGATTTAAAGGGTCTTACTCCTCAAGCTTTAGTTGAAAGTACTATAAAAAATTCTGGTGGTTTTTCTCTTCCTGGTTGGGAACCTGAAAGATTAAAGGAATTAGAAAGAGTCCTTGAAATTTATAAGGATATTGATGAAGAAAAACTTCTTGCAAATTATAAATATTTCCTTGAAGGAATAATTCCTACTTGTGAAAAATATGGGGTAAGGATGGCAGTTCATCCTGATGATCCTGCATGGCCAGTTTTTGGAATTCCGAGAATTTCTCATAGTCTTGAACAATTTGATAGGATTCTTTCTTTAGTTGATTCTCCTGCAAATTCTCTTTGCCTATGCACTGGTTCTTTGGGAACTGATTCTAATTATAAAGTTGCCGATGCTATAAGACATTTTGGTGAAAGGGGCAGAATAGCTTGTGCTCATGTTAGAAATATAAAGCACATAGGAAACAAGGAATTTTATGAGTCAGCCCACTATAGTGACTGCGGTAGCCTTGATATGTTTGAAATAATGAAAGCTTTATATGATACAAGTCCTGATGTTTATATAAGACCAGACCACGGAAGAATGATTTGGGACGAAAAGGGTAGAGCTGGATACGGACTTTATGACAGAGCTTTGGGCTTAACATATTTAAACGGTCTTTGGGAAGCTATAGACAAAATGAGTAAATAATTATTTAAAGGGTATGCTGCGTAATTGCAGCATATTTTTTTTCTCTAATTGAAAAAAATTTATCAATGCTTTAGCAGGCTCGATTGATTTAATTAAGGATATGGGTTATAATAGTTTCATAAATGATGATAACGTTTCGAAATGTGGAACAACTTATGGGAGGCATATGGAAGATTTATTTTCAGGCACAAAAGAAGAAATAAAGTTTTGCGACGGTTATTATAAGACTCGTTTTTCAGAGGAACAATATAAATATTTAAGTGAGAACAATGATTTTAGAATTAGAAGTCTTTGCAGTCCTAATATTGCAATAAATTTAATTCCAAGGTCTGAGCTTAGATTGATGTTTTCTGTTGAAGAATTTGCAAGAGATCCTGTAAATGTTGATATTTATATGGATAAGATTTTTCTTAAGCACATAGAGTATGGAAATAGAAAAAAACAAATTGAAGTTTTAATAGAAAAAGAATTTGTGGGTAAACCAGTAAAGATATTTTTATCAAATACTTCAACTTGGAGAATTAAAGAAGTAAAGGGTTTATATGATACTCTTGAAAATACTTATAAGGCTAGTATTTTAGCCTTTGGAGATTCTATTACTCAAGGCATGGAAACTGATTATCCATCTTTTACATTTATGAATTTATTTCATAGGGAAGGGTTTGACATAAAAAATCAAAGTGTTGGAGGCATGATTTTTGATCATAAGCTTCCTCAACTTTGTAATGTGTCTTGCGAAAATATTTTTATAGGTCTTGGGACAAATGACATTCTTTCTGATAAGAATATTGATGAGGTAAAAGGTGAAATTGATCTTTATTTTAAACTTATCAATGAAAAATTTTTTGACAAAAATGTTGTGGTTTTAAGTCCTATTCCAATATTAAAACCTTCTTTAGAAAAAAGATTCACTGAAATCGAAACTAGTATCATCAAAGTTTTAAAAAATTACCCTAAGTTTAAATTAGTAAAAGGAAGGGACATTTTTCCGGCAGATAGTAAATTTTATTATGACGGTGATATTCATCCTAATGAATTGGGAAATTTTTTAATTTATTATTCATTAAAAGATTTATGGAGGAAGAATTAATGAGAAGATTAAAACTAGTGTTATTAAGCGTTTTAGTTTTAGGACTTTTAGTAGGTTGCGGAAAATCTGAAAAGAAAGAAGCTCCTGCTGAAGGAAACAACAAGAAGCAAACGGAAGCAAAGGGTGAAAGAAGTACAGAAAAAATTAAAGTACAAATAGCAAACACTCAAGGTGAAAAAGATACTCAATCAATTGGTATGATGGAAGTAAAGAAAGAACTTGAAGCAACAGGAATGTTCGAAGTTCAATTATTCTTCTCTTCTGCCCTTGGCGGAACTGATGACGTATTAGAACAAGGTCTTCAAGGTGTGCCTGTTGTAGCTATGAGTGACCCTGGTAGACTTGCATCTTATGTAAAAGATTTTGGTATTATCCAAATGCCATACATTCTTGAAAATGTTGACGATCTTGATAAATTAGTTGAAACTGACTTATACAAAGGATGGGAAAAACAATTTGAAGAAAAAGGCGTAAAGGTTATTACAGCTAACTGGTTTAACGGACCAAGAAACTTTGTTTGCAACAATGAAGTAAATACACCTGCAGATTTAGCTGGTAAAAAAATCAGAACAATTGGTAGCGACATTTTTGTTGAATCAATAAATGCTATGGGTGCTATTGCAACTCCTATGGAATGGTCTGAAGTTTATCCTTCAATTCAACAAGGAGCCCTTGATGGAGCAGAAGTACAAACACCATCTGCATATCCGACAAGACTTTATGAAATTTGTAAATATGTAAACAAGACTGAACATTTTAACTTAGTAACTGTTCCTGTTATGGGTGCTAAAGTATTTAACAGCTGGCCAAAAGAAGCTCAAGAAAAATTTGTTGAAGTATTCAAAAAAGTTGGTACTGAAAACAGAAAGATTGTAGACAGTACTATTAAGGAATATGAAGAAGAAATGGCTAAAAAGGGTATGGTAATTCGTGAAATTGACAAAACACCTTTTAAACAAGCTGTAGAACCTGTATATGAAAAACTTGGATACTCTCAATTAAGAGAAGAATTTAAGAAAGCTATAGGTGAATAAAACTGGGGCTATATGCCCCTTTTAATTTTATGAGGGATAGCATGAAGAAAATTTATGATTTGTTGTGTAAACTTGAAACCATAATTTGCGGTATATTTTTAATATTAGTTGTTGTGCTGGTTTTTTTATCAGCTCTTACAAGAAAATTTAATATACCTATGCAAAAAAGTTTGGATGTTGCACAACTTTTATTTGCTTGGTTAGCCTTTATAGGTGCTGACATTGCTCTAAGGCAGGAAAAGTTGGTAGGGGTTGATATCTTCACAAGTAAAATGTCAAAAAAGGCAAATGGAATTTGTAGAATTATAAGTCATCTGCTTATGATAGCTTTATTAGTAGTATTTGTTATTAAGGGATTTGATTTAACTATGAATTCTTGGGACAGAAGTTTTCAATCTTTAAAGTTAAGCTATGCATGTGTAACAATGAGTTTACCTGTAGGTTCTTTGCTTATGATTCTTTCTACTTTAACTTTAATTGCAAAAGACATAAGAATGATTAGAGGTGAAAACTAATGACAATTTTGATTATTTTATTTATAGGACTTTTAATTATTAATATGCCTATTGCTTTTGTTATAGGTATTTCAGGCATTAGTTATTTTGTTACATCAAATGCAATACCTCTTTCCGTTGCAGTACAAAGGGTAGTTTCTCAAACTCAATCCTTTGCCTTTCTTGCAGTGCCATTTTTTGTATTTGCAGGAAATCTTATGAATGAAACTGGAATAACTGACAGGCTTTTAAGATTATCAAGACTTTTAACAAGAACTTTAGCAGGTGGGGTTGCCCAAGTAAGTGTAATTTTAAGTACTCTTATGGGTGGTGTTTCCGGTTCTGCTGTAGCTGATGCTGCTATGGAAGCGAGAATACTTGGACCTGAAATGGATGCTAAGGGATATCCAAAGGGATATTCAGCTGCTGTAATCTGTCTTACATCACTGATAACTGCCACAATTCCACCTTCTCTTGGACTTATTTTATATGGATTTGTAGGTGAAGTTTCCATAGGAAGACTTTTTGCTGCAGGTATAGTGCCAGGTATATTGATGATGACATTTTTAATGGTAACTGTAAGTATAACTTCAAAAAAGCATGGCTATGATTTACCTGAACCAAATATAGAAAAAGCATCTGCTAAAGAAATTTTAGAAGATTTAAAAACTTCTATTTGGGCTCTTATTTTCCCTATTATTCTTATAGTAGGTATAAGATTTGGAATTTTCACTCCATCAGAAGCAGGAGCTTTCGCTGTTGTATATGCTCTTATAATCGGTGTATTTGTTTATAAAGAGCTTACTTGGGAAAAATTTAAAATGTCCGTAGTAAATACTGTAATAGATAATGGTGCAATTATTCTGATTATTTCTTTCTCAGGAATTTTCAGCTATGTACTAACTTATGTTAATGCGCCTACAGTTCTATCAGGATTTTTAGTAGGTATTTCAAGTAATGGTAAAGTATTGACCTTGATAATGTTACTTTTCCTATTCTTTACAGGAATGATAGTTGACTCCAATGTAAATATACTTTTATTAACTCCGATATTTTTACCGGTAGTACAAAGCTTAGGAATAGATCCTGTTCACTTTGGAGTTTGTATGATGACAATAGTAACAATGGGATGTATGACTCCTCCTGTTGGAACAGCATGCTATATTGTTTGCGGTATAATGGGAATTTCCATAAGTGATTATGTAAAGCATTCAATACCATTTTTCGTTGCTGTCATACTTTTGGACATTGTCCTTGTACTTTTCCCACAACTGGTATTATTTGTTCCGAATTTAATATTTAATTAAAAATAAATTTATAAGATTAATATTATTAATTTAAATAAAAAGAATCCGTTAATAAGTTTTATATATAAACTTACTAACGGATTTTTTTAGCTAATTTTATTTATGGTCTTTGTTGCTTTTATATTACATAGGCCCAGGGCGTTTTCATATATTATGTCGTTTATTTTAACTGGGGCTTCTATTCTTAGTGACTTTATAAGTTTCATAAGTTCAAAAATTTTATCTTTAGGGATTTCTCTGTCCGTTCTTACGCTAACAAGGGGCAGGTCTCCATTTAAGACTCTAACTGATGTGCAGATTGTTCTCACAGGATGGAAGACTTCGTTTTTTACAAAACCATCTCCCTTTGGACAAAGACCGTGTTCTATTATTTCTAGATCATTTTCATTTTTTTTGTAGGTAATTTGGCAGCCGTTTGGGCATAATATACAGATTAATTTTTCGGGCATAGGAAAACCTCCAAATCAACAGATTCTTTAATTACATTTTCAGGAATTTTTATTTGTATCATTTCAGCAGGTATGGCTTTTCTTGCTGATATTTTTTTTATTTCATTTTCTCCTTGTTTAACTATAATTTTTACATTTTCCATGGGCCTTCTAACTCTGAAAGAAATTGTCGCTTCTTCATTTGCCACAAGGCTTTGGGGAAGGATATAGGATATGTTTGAATCAGTTTTAATATTTAAAAGTTCTGTATTTTCTTTTTCATTTTCTTCTAAATATTTACAAATACTTGTTGCTGCTCTTTCTGCTTCATCTGATACTTTATCTACTAAATCGTGAACTTGCAAAACATTTCCTGCTGCAAAGATACCTTTTACATTTGTTTCGTAATTGGATTTTATTTGAGGCCCGTTGGTTTTTGAATCTATAAGGACTCCTGCCATTTTTGAAAGTTCATTTTCTGGTATAAGACCTACTGATAAAACAAGGGTATCGCAGGAATAAAATTTTTCGCTATTTGGAATTATATTTCCATTTTCATCAAGGTCTTCCAGGCTTATTCCTTCAATTCGGTTTTTTCCGTGAATTTGTGAAATTGATTTGTTAAGTAAAAGGGGAATGTTATAGTCCCTTAAACATTGCAAAACATTTCTTGGAAGGCCTGCTGGGTAAGAGTTTATTTCCACTACCATTTTTACATGGGCTCCTTCTAAAGTAAGTCTTCTTGCCATTATAAGACCTATATCTCCTGAGCCTAAGATGATTATTTCTTTACCAACTTGAATATTATGAAGGTTTACATAGTTTTGTGCAACTCCTGCTGTTAAAACTCCTGCTGGTCTTTCTCCTGGTATTGTAAGCATTCCAGCTGTTCTTTCTCTACAACCCATGGCAAGTAGAATACTTTTTGCTTGTAATTTTTCTATGCCTTTTTTTGAAGCTATAGTTACTTCTTTATTTTCGTTAATTTCAAGAACCATGGTATTGAGGAGATATTTAATATTAAGTTTTTCTACTTGGTCTATATATAGGGAGGCATATTCAGGTCCTGTTAGGGATTGTTTAAATTTGCTTAAACCAAAGCCGTCATGAATACATTGGTTAAGGATTCCACCTAAGTGGTTTTCTCTTTCGATTATTAATATATTATCTACATTTCTTTTTTTTAGTTCAACTGCAGCGGCAAGTCCTGCAGGGCCGCCACCGATTATTATTGCATCAATCATTTATATCTCCCTTACATTAGATGGAAACATATTTGTATTTTCGTTGCCATAAAGGATATCTTCATCTTTTAAATTTTTCTCTTCTTTTATCATTTCTTCAATTCTCATTTGACAGTAGCCTCCTTGGCATAGACCTGTCATAGCTCTTGTTCTATATTTAATAGATTTGAAACTGCATCTGCCTAAGGGATTGTTAATGGCATTTAAGATTTCTGCCTTTGAAACGTGCTCGCATCTGCAAATAATTTCTCCAAAATCTGGATTATTTTTGATGGCTTCTTTTTTTTCTTCAAAGGTCATGTGAGAAAATTTTTTCCTTTCAGGCATTTTGCTTATGAAATTTTCTTTTTCTTCCAATTTTATTCTATCTTTTATTAATTTAAGAACATATTGGGCTATGGGAACTGCAGCTGTTAGGCCGGGAGATTCGATTCCGATTAAGTTTACGAAATTTTTAACTTCATCTTTAATTTCAATTTTGAAGTCTTGAATAATATTATTTTCGTCAACCCATTTAGGCAGTATTCCCGCATAGGTTCTGATGAAATCTTTTCTATAAACCCTATTCCACAAATCGTTGGCACTTTTAGCAAGGCCTTCCACTCCAATTTTTGAAACTGTATAGTCTGTAAAATCAGAAACATTTTCTGCGTTGGGGCCTACTAAAACATTACCGTCAACTGTATTTGTAACATGGATTCCCATATAAGTATTGCTTGGTACTGGATAAACAGGCATGGGCAGATCCTTGCCACATTCTTTGTTAAGAATTATATATTCTCCCTTTGATCCTATTACCTTATAGGAATCTATGCCCATCATTTTTGAAATCTTTCCGCAGTTAAGACCTGCAGAATTTATTATCCATTTACTTCTAAAAGAGTTTTTGGGACTTTTAATTTTATAAAACTCTTCTTCCTTTTCAATGCCTATTACTTCTTGATTAAAGGCAAAAGACACTCCGTTTAAATGGGCATTTTCTGCTAAGGCAATGTTAAATAAAAAGGGATCTGTTATTCCGCTGTTGTGAGAAAAAACTGCGTAATTTCCAATGGTATAGGGCACTATATTTGCAATTTTTTCTTGTCCGCAAATTAGCTCCATGTTTTTTACTCCATTGGCTTCTCCTTGTTTTAAAACTCTTTTTAAAGTTTCTAAGTCTTCTTGGCTTTTTCCCACAAGTAATTTTCCACATCTTTTAAAGGGAAAACTTAAATCTTTTGACAATTGGTCAAACATAAGATTTCCTTTTAAGCAAAAGATATTTTTTAAACTGCCTGTATCGTAGGAAAAACCTGCGTGAACAACTCCAGAGTTTCTACCGCTTGTTTCAAAACAAAGGTCGTTGTTTTTTTCAATAACAAGGACTTTACAATTGTATTTTGAAAGTTCTCTTGCTATGGCACTTCCTAGGACTCCGCCGCCAATTATGGCAAAATCATAAATTATATTTTTTTTATTCATAATCATCCTACCACTTTACATATTTTATTGAATTTTACCATAAAAAAATAGACATTACAATGTTTTTGTCAAAATTCATCCGACCTTTCTTTGGAAAATCTTTCTTTATTAAAAAGTATGTGATAAGTCATAATTTCTTTTGCGTCATTGGATTTTTTATCTTTTATGGCATTAAATAATTTTTCATGAGAAACTAAAGTGTTTTCGTATTCTGTGGTTAAAGCTTCCTGAGAAAAAACTTTAATAGTTTCATTTAAAATAGGTATAAGTTTTGCAATAATAATATTTTGGGTCATTTTTGCAATTAGTCCGTGAAATTCTTGGTCATATTCCAAAAAATCATTTTTCTTTTTTATTTGTTTTTCCATTTTTGCCAAAATTTCTTCCAATTCTTCTACTTGGGCAGGACTTGCATTTTGAGCAGCCAAAGAAGCTATTTCCGGTTCTAAAATGTATCTTAAATCTAAGATGTCCTTTACTAATTTTTTTCTGTCTTTTATAAATAATAGGCCTAAAGGATCTTCGCTTATGCCTGTTTGTTCTGCTACATAAGTTCCTGATCCTTGCTTTATATAAATTATATTTCTGCTGCTTAAAATTTTTAAAGCTTCTCTTAAAGAATTTCTGCTCACTTTAAAAAGTTCCATCAATTCTTTTTCGTTAGGCAATTTATCATCAACCTTTAAGTTTGAATCCTTAATCATTTTAATTATTTTTTGGGAAATGAGTTCCGGTATAGATTTATCTTCCATAAATTTCCTCCTTTTTTTACATTATATTATAGGTAAAAAATAAAAGAAATGTTTGAAAAGGTTGGCTTTAAGTAATATACTAATATATATCACACGAAGGAGCTGATTTTTTGGAAATATATGAAAGAAATTCCAATGAAAGTGCAAGGGATTACGCCTACAATATAATTAAAGAAAATATTGTTAATCTCACTCTTAAACCAGGGGAGACCATAAGCGACATTAAAATTTCGGAATTGTTGGGAATAAGCAGAACTCCCATAAGAGAAGCTATAAATAAACTTAAAGATGAATCAAATATTATAGATGTTTATCCTCAAAGAGGAATGAGAGTTTCTTTAATTGACACTAAAATAGTTAATGAAACAAAATTTTTAAGACTTGCCCTGGAAAAAGAAATCATTAAAGTCGTATGCAAAGTTGCAAAGGAAGATGATATATTAAAACTCAAACAAATTTATTCCATGCAAGTTTTTTGCTATGAAAATGAAATTTTTAAGGATGCTTCAAAATTAGACAGCAATTTACACGGGCTTTTATATAAAATTGCGGATATGGAAAAACTTCATAAAATGATAAAACCTGCCTTTATACATTATGACCGGGTAAGAAATTTGGAGATGTCAAAAGAGCATTTAAAAAATACTATTGAAGACCATAGAAGATTAATTGAGGCAATAGAAAATAAAAACATTGATGAGGCAGTGGAGATTATGGATAGCCACTTAGGAAGATGGGAAGTAAATGAAAAAAAATTAAGGGCAAAATATCCGGAATATTTTATGGAATAAATTTCATAATAATTCAGACAAATGTTTTCTTTATCAGTTGACTTTGTAAGGGAATGGTGTTAATATAAAAGCACGTAATATATTAGTATATTATGTAATTTTTTACATATCGGGAGGTATTTTATGAATTTTAAAAATTTTAAGAGAATTGCTTCATTAGGACTTGCCTTAGCACTTGTTGCTATACCAACAGGATGCGGAAACAAGAACAAACAAGATCAAGGAGCAGGAAAAGACGCAGGAGAAAAGCAAATAGTTTGGAAACTTAGTGACATTGTTACTGAAGATCACAACTGGAACTTAGGTGCAAAGGATTTCGCAAAAAGAGTTGAAGAAAAAACAGGCGGAAAGTTAAAAATTGATATCTATCCAAACTCAGAATTAGGATCTGAAATGGAAGCTTTAAATGGAATTCTTTCAGGAACTGTTGATATGACAATTTCAGCTGAATCCATGTCAAACTGGGCACCTTTAGCAGACCTTATGGCTGCACCTTATGCTTATAAAAATGAAGAACACATACAAAAAGTTTTATCAAGCGATGTTGGAGATAAGATTAAAAATCAAATCGAAGACAGTGGTTTCAAACCTTTAATGTATCAATTAAGAACACCAAGAAACTTAACTTCAAACAAACCTATCTCAACTCCTGAAGAAGCAAGAGGATTAAAACTTAGATTATCAAATACTCCCCTTGCTATTAAATGCTGGGAAGCAGTTGGAGCAAATGTAAACGTAATGGCTCTTAATGAAGTATTTACAGCATTAAACCAAGGCGTTATAGATTCACAAGAAAATCCTTACGACATGATTTACAATTCAAGTTTCTATGAAGTTCAAAAATACGCAAATGAAACTGAACACGTAGTAGGATATCTTTTCTTCATCGTTGGAGAAAAACAATTTAATGCACTTCCAGAAGAAATGCAAAAACAAGTTTTAGAAGCTGCAAGCGAATCACAAGAATATATTAATAAACTTTATTTCGATACAAAAGATGATTTCAAACAAAAACTTATCGAAAAAGGCATGACTATTAATGAAAATGTAGATAAGGATGCCTTTAGAAAAGCTATGGAACCTGCAATTAAAGAATACTTTGATGCAGACTCATACAAGATATATGAAGAAGTAGTTGAATTAGGAAAAGATTTATAGGAGGAAAACGGCTAAGCCGTTTTCTTACTTTATAAGGAGGTTTATTTTGAAAAAACTTGATAGCTTTTTAGATAAAGTTTTATCTGTTATAACGGTTATACTTTATATGGCTATGATAATTGTCGTTTTAATGCAAATAGCAGCAAGATATATGCCTTCTCTAACCTTAAGTTGGACAGAAGAATTAACAAGATTTATTTTTGTTTTCATAATAGCCCTTGGGGCACCCCTCTCATTAAAATACAATGCCTTTGCAGATGTTGATTTAATTTATGAAAAATTCCCTAAGAATGCTAAAAAAATTTGCATTTTTATAGATTTTCTTTTGATTTCAATATTTTTAGGAATTGTAATATATAGCGGATATTTATTTACAACTTTAGGTGGAAGATCAGTATCACCGGCTATGAGATGGCCAATGTTTATCCATCACAGCACAATTTTATTTTTCGGAATATTTTCTCTATTCTACAGTGTTTTAAAATTAATAGACTTTTTGAAAGATTCCGACAAATCACTGGAACAATTTGATATTACACAGGATTAGAGAAATTAATTATGGAGGATAAGAAATTATGAATGTATGGATAATGTTTATAATCTTTTTGATTTTATTATTTACAAGAGTTCCTATTGCATATTCATTGGGAATATCCGCAGTAATTTATTTATTACTTGAAGGTATCCCTTTCAATATAGTAGCGGAAAAAATGTATGCAGGAATGGACTCATTTACCATGGTATGTATACCATCATTTATTTTAGCAGGAAACCTAATGAACACAGGGGGAATAACTAAGAGAATAGTTGCCTTTTGTAACGTGTTTGTAGGTCATATAAGAGGAGCTTTAGCCTATATAAATATATTAGCATCAGTTCTTTTTGCAGGTATCTCAGGAACAGCCCTAGCAGACGTAGCATCCTTAGGATCAATGTTAATTCCTGCTATGAAAGACGAAGGATACGATGCAGACTTCTCTGTAGCAATTACAGCATCAACTTCAGTCGTAGGACCTATAATACCACCATCAGTACCTATGGTTATTGCAGGAACTTTAACAAACTTATCAATAGCTAAACTTTTCGTAGGCGGAATAATGCCAGGCTTAATAATGGGTTTGGGCTTTATAATTCCAACATACTATATGTCTAAGAAAAGAAACTATCCTAAGCACGAAAGAGTTCCTATGAAAGAAAGAGTGAAAATTATAAAAGACGTAATATGGGCTCTTCTTATGCCTTTAATACTTATGGTTGGAATTCTTTCAGGAATATTCACCCCTACAGAAGCATCAATAGTTACAGTACTTTATGCCTTTGTAGTAGGTATATTTATTTATAAGGAAATAAAATTAAAAGATATTTTCCCAATTTTCAGAGATACTGTCATAGCAGCAGGCTCAGTTATAATATTAGTAGGAATTGCAAATTTATTTGCATGGATTTTAACAAGTGAAAGAGTACCTCAAACAATAGCAAGTGGAATTTTATCAATAACTGAAAATCCTATTTTAGTAATATTAATTATGAATATAGTTCTATTATTTACAGGTATGTTTATGGAATCTATAGCGGCAATTATAATTATGATTCCCGTTTTACTTCCCGTTGCAACAGCAATAGGAATGAGCCCAATACATTTTTCAATTATGGCAATACTAAATCTTATGATTGGACTTGTAACACCTCCCGTTGGACTATGCTTAACAACAGCAGCTCAAATAGGAAAAATATCAACAGGACGTGCAATAAAAGCAAATGCACCATTTTTAGTTGTATTACTGGTAATTCTTGCTTTAGTATCATACGTACCAGCAGTAACAACATTCTTACCGGGACTTATGAAATAATTCTTTAGAATATAAAAATCACATAAAAATCACAGAGCATAAAAGGAGAGAAAATGAAAGCTATACAAGTTGTTGAACCAGGTAGAATGGAACTTATAGAAGTTCCCATGCCTAAAATAAAAAATCCTAAAGACGTATTGGTAAAAATAAGAGCCTTTGGAATTTGCGGATCCGATGTAGGAATCTTTAAAGGAAAGAATCCTTTTGCAATATATCCAAGAATAATAGGCCACGAAGCTTGTGGAGAAGTTTATCAAGTTGGTGACAAAGTAAAAGATTTAAAAGTTGGAGATAAGGTAGTCTTAGAACCCATAGAATTTTGTGGCGAATGTTATGCATGTAGACATGAAAGACACAATGTATGTAAAGATTTACAAGTTTATGGAGTTCATAGAGAAGGCGGATTCTGTGAATACCTAGTAGCAGACAGATCAAAATGGCATAAAGTAGATGACAATATGTCCTTTGAACATGCAGTAGTAGCAGAACCTTACACAATAGCAGAGCAATCAACATCAAGAGCAAGAGTAAAAAAAGGCGATTATGTATTAGTAACAGGAGCAGGTCCTATGGGGCTTTTAATTACAGACATAGCAACCTGCAAGGGAGCCAATGTAATAGTATCTGAAATAAATGACAGAAGAAGAAATATGGCAAAAGAATTTGGAGCAAAATACACAATCGATCCTTCAAAAGAATCTTTAAAAGATTTAGTAGATCAAATAACAAATGGCGAAGGGGTAAATGTTTTAATAGAAACAACAGGAGTGCCTCAAGTAATGGAAGAAGCTGTAAAACTTCTATCACCAGCATCAAGAGTTGTTCCTTTGGCATTTGGTTCTGAATATATACCTTTGGATTGCAAAACCATAAATCAAAAGGAAATAGAAATTGCAGGCTCAAGACTTCAATACGAAAAATTCGACATAGTTTGCTCATATTTAAAAGACAAAGAAGACCTTTTAAATAAATTCGTAACAGATGTATTTAAAGCAGAAGATTACAAAAAAGCCTTTGAAAAATTTATGGAAAAAGACACCAGCTCAATAAAAGTAGTATTAACCTTTTAAAAATAAATATAAAAAGAAGACCTAAGGGTCTTTTTTTTATGCCTTGAAAAATAAAAATAATTTCCATTGAAATTTAAACCTGAAGTAGAGACCAATTAATTGAAAATCGGTCCCTAGAGGTCATATATAAAATAAATTTTAATTCAAGAATAGAGAATAAATTTAAAAACGCTCTACGTGAAGCATAAAAAATTTTTATAAAAAAATTAATTAATGCTTTGAATTTAACTTGTCAAGTGTTATAATAATAAATTGCATAATAATTAATTTAGAGTGGAACATTAGGCTCTAAATATAAATCGGACGTTACTGCATGAAACAAAATAGGGGTGATTTAATGGTACATCCTGTAAAGTATGGAAACCGTGAAAGAATGAGTTTTTCAAGGATTGAAGAGGTTCTTGAACTTCCCAATCTTTTGGAAGTGCAAACTTCTTCTTTCAAGTGGCTTCTTGATGAAGGATTACGAGAAGTTTTTGATGATGTTAGTCCCATTGAGGACTATGCCGGAAATTTAATTTTAGAGTTTGTTGATTACAAAGTTTCTGATGAAATTAAGTATTCAATTGATGAGGCTAAGGCACGTGATACAAACTATGCCGCTCCTCTTAAGGTTATTGTAAGGCTTATTAACGTTAAGACTGGAGAAGTTAAGGAACAGGAAGTTTTTATGGGAGATCTTCCTCTTATGACTCCTACGGGAACTTTTGTTATTAACGGTGCTGAAAGAGTTGTTGTTTCACAACTTGTTAGAAGTCCCGGAGCTTATTACAAGGTAGAAACCGACAAAACAGGCAAAAAGCTTTATTCTTCAACGCTTATTCCCAATAGAGGTGCTTGGCTTGAATATGAAACTGATTCTCAAGGGGTTATTAATGTCAGAATAGATAGAACGAGAAAAATACCTATTACTGTTCTTTTAAGAGCTATAGGAGTTCAATCAAATTCTGAAATTACAGAATTCTTAGGAGAATCTGAGGCCCTTTCAAAGACTTTTGAAAAGGATCTTACTAGCAACAAGGAAGAGGCTTTAATTGAAATTTATAAGAAATTAAGACCGGGCGAACCGCCTACTCTTGATTCTGCTCAATCTCTTTTTGAAAACATGTTTTTTGATTTTAAGAGATATGATCTTGCTCATGTGGGCAGGTATAAGTTTAATAAAAAGCTGAATCTTGCATCGAGAATTGAAGAAATGATTGCCGGAGAGGATGTTATAAATCCTAATACTGGTGAAGTTTTAGTGAACGAAGAAGAGCTTATTGATAGACAAACTGCTTATAAAATCGAAAATGCAGGTATCAATAGGGTAATTGTAAGGATTAAGGCAATTCACTTAAATGATACTGATAAAGATGTTATTGTTTACGGAAACAATTTCTGTATTCCTTCTGATTTTGATTTACCTTTTAGTCTTAAGGAAATCGGTTTTAAGGAAAAAATTTATTATCCGGTTTTTAAGGAAATTTACGATGAATTTTCTGAAAATCCAGAGGCTTTAAAGGAAGAGCTTATAAAGAGAAAAAATGAGCTTAGTCCTAAGCATATTATTGTCGATGATATTTTAGCTTCTATAAGCTATGAATTTGGTCTTTTCCCTGGCGTTGGTAAAACTGATGATATTGACCACTTGGGAAATAGAAGAATAAGAAGTGTCGGCGAACTTTTACAAAACCAATTTAGAATTGGTGTTTCGAGAATGGAAAGGGTTATTAAGGAGAGAATGACTGTTCAAGATGCAGATGCAACTACTCCTCAAGCTCTTATAAATATTAGACCTGTAACAGCTGCGATAAAAGAATTTTTTGGATCTTCACAGCTTTCACAATTTATGGATCAAAATAATCCCCTATCAGAATTAACTCACAAAAGAAGGCTCTCAGCACTGGGACCTGGTGGGCTAAGCAGAGATAGAGCGGGCTTTGAAGTGCGTGACGTCCATAACTCTCACTACGGAAGAATGTGTCCTATAGAAACTCCCGAAGGTCCAAATATCGGTCTTATTACTTCTCTAACAACCTATGCAAGGATAAATGAATACGGCTTTATTGAAGCGCCTTACAGAAAGGTTAAAAAGGGAGAGGGAATTGTTACAAATGAAATTGAATATTTGACTGCTGATGTTGAATATGAACAAATTATCGCTCAATCTAATGAAATTTTAGATGAAAATGGAAAATTTGTTAATGATCGTATTGTTGCCCGTGGTCATGAGGGTATTGTAGATATTTTTGATTCCAAGGATGTAACTTACATGGATGTATCACCTAAGCAAATTGTTGCTGTTGGTACAGCTATGATTCCTTTCCTTGAAAATGATGATGCTAACCGTGCTCTTATGGGTGCAAATATGCAGCGTCAAGCTGTGCCTCTTCTTGCTACTGAAGCTCCAATTATAGGAACTGGTATTGAATATAGGGCTGCAAAGGACTCGGGAGTTGTTATTGTTTCAACTGATGACGGAGTTATTGAAAAGGTTGATGCGACAAATATAACTTTAAAAAGAGACCAAGATGGAAAATTAATTAATTTTAAACTTCATAAATTTGTTGGGGGCAACCAAGGTACTACTATTAATCAAAGACCTATTGTCAACAAGGGACAAATTGTAAAAAGAGGGGAAGTTATAGCTGACGGACCTTCTACGGACAAGGGTGAAATGGCTCTTGGTAAAAATATCCTTATAGCTTTTATGAACTGGGAAGGATATAACTACGAAGATGCTATGCTTGTAAATAAGGACCTTGTTATTCATGATGTTCTTACTTCTCTTCACATTGAAGAATATGAATCTGAAGCAAGAGACACTAAACTTGGACCTGAAGAAATAACAAGAGATATTGCTAATGTAAGTCCTGATATGCTTAGAGATCTTGATGAAAGAGGAATTATAAGAATAGGTGCCGAAGTTAAGCCTGGAGATATTTTGGTTGGAAAAGTTACTCCCAAGGGAGAAGGAGATCAATCTCCTGAAGAAAGACTTCTTCGTGCAATTTTCGGAGAAAAATCCAGAGAAGTTAGAGATACTTCTTTAAGACTTCCTCACGGTGAACAAGGTATTGTTGTAGATGTTAAAACCTTTACAAGGGCTATGGGCGATGAACTTCAACCGGGAGTTCAAGAAATGGTTCGTGTTTTTATAGCTACAAAGAGAAAAGTTCAAGTTGGAGATAAAATGTGCGGTCGTCACGGAAACAAGGGTGTTATTTCGAGAGTAATGCCTGCTGAAGACATGCCATATATGCCTGATGGTACTCCTATTCAAATTGTTCTTAATCCTTTAGGGGTTCCTTCTCGTATGAACCTTGGACAAGTTCTTGAAGTTCACCTTGGACTTGCTGCAAGAAAACTTGGATGGAAAGTTGCTACACCAGTATTTGACGGTGCCAACGAACAAGATATTATAGATTCTCTTGAAAAAGCAGGTCTACCAAGTGACGGAAAAATTCAACTTCGTGACGGAAGAACCGGAGAAGAGTTTGATCATCCTGTTACTGTAGGGATAATGTATATGCTTAAACTCCACCACCTTGTTGATGAAAAAATTCACGCAAGAAGTACAGGACCTTATTCTCTTGTAACTCAACAACCTCTTGGAGGTAAAGCTCAGTTCGGAGGACAAAGGTTCGGAGAAATGGAAGTTTGGGCTCTTGAAGCCTATGGTGCATCTTATACTCTTCAAGAAATGCTTACTGTTAAGTCTGATGACATTGTAGGAAGAGTTAAGACTTATGAAGCTATAGTAAAGGGCGAAAATATTCCTACACCAGGAGTACCTGAAAGTTTTAAAGTTCTTATTAAAGAGCTGGAATCTCTTGCTCTTGAAATACAAGTTCTTGATGATGAAGGAAAACTTGTAGATCTTGAAGCTGATGATGAAGACTTACAAAAAATAGATGCGGGAGTTAATACTGAATCTGATGAAGATTACAAAGAACTTATTGAAGGCAGTTCACACTTTTCAAAAATTTCATCAGAAGATGCAAACTCTCTTACCTTTGAAGATGAAGATGAGGATGAACCGTCATTTTTGAAAATTATTTCAGGTGACGATGATGGTGAACAGGACGAAGACGAAGAAGATTGATTTGTCTTAGAGAAAGGAGATTCACTTGAACGAACGCGAATTATTTCATTCGATAAAAATTGGCCTTGCTTCTCCGGAAAAGATTAGAGAATGGTCTTATGGAGAAGTAAAGAAACCTGAAACTATAAATTACAGAACCTTAAAGCCAGAAAAAGAAGGCTTGTTTTGTGAAAAAATATTTGGTCCTACTAAAGACTGGGAATGTTCTTGCGGAAAATATAAGAGGATCAGATTTAAGGGCGTAGTTTGCGAAAAATGCGGTGTTGAAGTAACAAAAGCAAAGGTACGCCGTGAAAGAATGGGTCATATTGAACTTGCTGCTCCTGTTTCACACATTTGGTATTTTAAAGGCATACCTTCAAGAATGGGACTTGTTCTTGATATGAGCCCCAGATCTCTTGAAAAAGTTTTATATTTTGCAGCTTATATCGTTACAAGAGTTGATGATGATGTAAATGCAATTGTTGAAAAACAAGTATTAAATGAAAATGAATATAGAGAGCTTAAAAGAGAATATGGCGACAAGTTTGAAGCAAAAATGGGAGCTGAAGCTATTAAAGAGCTTCTGAAAAAAGTTGATCTTGAAAAAGAATCTAAAGAACTTAAAGAAGAAATGGAAGATGCAACAGGTCAAAAACGTATTAGAGTTTCCAGAAGACTTGAAGTTATTGAAGCTTTTATCCAATCAGGCAACAAACCTGAATGGATGATCCTTGATGCAGTTCCTGTTATTCCACCAGATCTTAGACCTATGGTTCAATTAGACGGGGGAAGATTTGCTACAAGCGATTTAAATGATTTATATAGAAGAATCTTAAACAGAAACAACAGATTAAAAAAACTACTTGATATAAATGCACCGGACATTATTGTCAGAAATGAAAAGAGAATGCTTCAAGAAGCTGTAGATGCATTAATTGACAATGGTAGAAGAGGCAGACCGGTAACAGGACCGGGAAACAGACCTTTAAAATCCCTTTCAGAAATGCTTAAGGGTAAACAAGGACGTTTCCGTCAAAACTTGCTTGGTAAGCGTGTAGACTACTCAGGACGTTCAGTTATCGTTGTAGGTCCGGACCTTAAATTTTATCAATGCGGACTTCCTAAAAATATGGCCCTTGAACTTTTCAAGCCCTTTGTTATGAGAGAACTTGTAAAAAGAGAGTATGCTCATAATATAAAAAGTGCAAAAAGAAAAGTAGAAAGACAATCAGAAGAAGTTTGGGACGTACTTGAAGATGTAATAAAAGATCATCCAGTACTATTAAATCGTGCCCCTACTCTTCACAGACTGGGTATTCAAGCTTTTGAACCTGTTCTTGTAGAAGGAAAGGCAATTAAACTTCATCCCCTTGTTTGTACAGCCTACAATGCTGACTTCGACGGAGACCAAATGGCTGTCCATCTTCCTCTTTCCACAGAGGCACAAGCAGAAGCAAGACTTTTAATGTTATCTACAAATAACATTCTTGCCCTTAAAGATGGAAAACCTATTACAACTCCAACACAAGATATGATTTTAGGTATGTATTATCTGACTTTAGATAGAAAAGACAAACTAAAGGGAGACGGCATGGTCTTTTGCGACTATGATGAAATGATGCATGCATATCAAAGCGGATTTTTACACCTTCAAGCTCATGTAGGAATTAGAAAATATCTTGATGAAAATGACAAGAGGGGAAAAATTGTTTATTCTTCAGTAGGAAGATTTATAGTAAATGATTTTATAGCTCAAGACTTAGGATTTGTAGATAGAAAAGTTGATCCTTACGGACTTGAAATTGATAGGGTAATAGATAAAAAACTTCTTGGAACAATAATAGACAAGACTTATAAAAAGCATGGAAATATTGCAACAGCAAGACTTCTTGATAACATTAAGTCAAAGGGCTACCACTATTCAACAATAGGTGCCATTTCAATTTCCATGGGGGACGTTGAAGTTCCGGATACAAAGCCAAATATTCTAAAAGCTGCAGACGAAGAAGTAAAACAATATGAAGAAGCTTTCGGAATGGGTCTTATTTCCGATGAAGAAAGATATGAAAAAGTAATAGAAATTTGGAATAAAGCTACAGAAGACCTAACAGATGAAGTTATGGATGGATTTGACTCCTTAAACAACATTTATATAATGGCAGATTCAGGAGCCAGAGGTAGTAAAAACCAAATCAGACAGCTTGCAGGTATGCGTGGACTTATGGCATCACTTTCAGGTAGAACAATAGAAGTTCCAATAAAAAGTAACTTCCGTGAAGGACTTAGCGTACTTGAGTTTTACATGTCAGCTCATGGTTCCAGAAAGGGACTTGCAGATACAGCATTAAGAACTGCGGACTCAGGATATTTAACAAGAAGACTTGTAGACGTATCACAACAAGTAATAATACAAGAAGAAGATTGCGGTACAGATGAATATCTTGTAGCAAGAGCCTTTAAAGACGGAAAAGAATTAATAGAAAGCCTAAAAGACAGAATCGAAGGAAGATATGCTTTTGAAGATATAATAAATCCAGAAACAGGAGAAATTATAGTAAAAGCAAACACACAAATTTCCGATGATGACGCTGAATTAATTGAAAAATTAGGCATAGAAGAAGTAAAAGTAAGATCAGTTTTAGGTTGTAAATGCAAAACAGGAGTCTGCGCACATTGCTACGGAAGAAACCTTGCAACAGGAAGCCAAGTAGGTATCGGAGAAGCAGTAGGAGTAATAGCTGCTCAATCCATAGGAGAACCTGGTACCCAACTTACAATGAGAACATTCCACACAGGCGGAGTAGCAGCAGCAGCAGATATCACTCAAGGTCTTCCAAGAGTTGAAGAACTTTTTGAAGCAAGAAAACCTAAGGGACTTGCAGTTATTGCAGAAATAGACGGAACAGTAGAAGTCATAGAACAAAATAACAAGAGAGAAGTTGTAATAGTAAGCGAAACAGGCGAAAACCAAACTTACAACATAGTATTCGGAGCAAGACTAAAAGTAAAAACCGGAGATAAAGTTGTAAAAGGACAAGAACTTACAGAAGGATCCGTATACCCTCAAGACCTTTTAAGAGTAAAAGGCTCAAAAGGAGTAGAAGAATACATTGTAAAAGAAGTTCAAAGAGTTTACAGATTACAAGGGGTAGACATTAATGACAAGCACATAGAAATAATAGTTCGCCAAATGATGAACAAAGTTAAAATCTATGATGCAGGAGACACAGACTTTTTACCAGGATCCCTTGTTGACATTGCAGACTATAAATCTGAAAACAAAAGATTGGAAGAAGAAGGCAAAAATCCTGCTCAAGGTCAAGTAAGTCTTCTTGGAATCACAAAAGCCTCTCTTGCAACAGAATCCTTCCTATCAGCAGCATCCTTCCAAGAAACCACAAGAGTTCTTACAGATGCAGCAATAAAAGGAAAAGAAGACTTATTGCAAGGACTAAAAGAAAATATAATAATCGGTCAATTGATTCCTGCAGGAACAGGAGCAAGAATAAATTCAAAAGTTCAAATAGACATAGCAGACCAACTAAAAGAAAACTTTGAAATTTTGGAAAATTCAGAAAGACTGGAAAAAAATAAAATAGTAAAAGAAGAAATAAAAGAAGACTAAAAATAAAAATTAGCTATACATCATACAAGATGTGTAGCTTTTTTATTGCCAACAAAAACCCCTACAGCCCACAAAATCCCACACATAAAAATGTAAGATAATTTTATTCGAATATGGAACCCACACGTGAATGTGAGGTAATTTTATGTGTAAAGGATTAATAAAATTAAATCCTTGCAATCGAATGTAGGGACCAATTCATTGGTCCGGTCGCCGTAAGGCGAATTGAAATAAAATAAAAAAATGAGAAAGAAAAAATAAAGAAAAAATGTATGTTGAAAAATTTAAAACAAAAATGCTTCACGTAGAGCGTAAAAAATATTTATAAAAAAATTTAAAATAAATTTTAAATCAAATATTTATTTTGTTCTCCCACATTATACACGTGGACCGGTAAACCGGTCCCTACAGCCCACAAAAGCCCACGCATAAATGTATTGTAATTTTATCCAAACATGAAATCCACACGTGAATGTGGTGTAAATTTGTGCGAAAAGATTTTACAAAATTAAATCCTTGCAATCGAATGTAGGGACCAATTTATTGGTCCGCCGCCGTAAGGCGAATTGAAATAAAATAAAAAAATGAAAAAGAAAAAATAAAGAAAAAATGTAAATTGAAAAAATTTAAAATAAAATAAAAATAAAAATGTAAATTTAAAATAAATTTTAAATCAAATATTTATTTTGTTCTCCCACATTATACACGTGGACCGGTAAACCGGTCCCTACAGCCCACAAAAGCCCACGCATAAATGTATTGTAATTTTATCCAAACATGAAATCCACACGTGAATGTGGTGTAAATTTGTGCGAAGAGGTTTCACAAGATTAAACCCCTGCAAATGAATGTAGGGACCAATTCATTGGTCCGATCGCCGTAAGGCGAATTAAATAAAATAAAAAATAAAAACTTGACAAAATGACAGACTGTCATTAAAATAAAAATAAATGACACAGTGTCACAAAAAGGAGGGCTTATGGCAAATAAAACTTTTTATAATTTACCAGAAGAAAAACAAAATAACATTTATAAGGCCTTAAAAAATGTTTTTGAAAGTAAATCTATAAAAGAAGCAGCAGTTTCAGACATTATCAAAGAAAGTAAAATGGCAAGAGGTTCATTTTATCAATACTTTGATGACATCTATGATGCCTATTTTCTTATGCTTAAAAGAGAAACACTAGAGATACATGGAGAATTTTTTAAACTTTTGGTAAAAGAAAAGGGGAATTTAAAAGAAAGTTTAAATAAATATGGAGAATTTTTGTTAAAAACTCTTTATGACCAAAAAAAGAGAAATTTATACAAACATAAATTTTTAAATTGGGACGAAAAAGTAGAGGATCACTACAGAAAAGAATTTGTAGAGACTAACTTAAAGGATTTAAAAAATCCTCAAATAGAAATAGAAAACATAAATAAAAAAGAAATGATGGAATTTATAAATTTCATAAAAAGTATAATCCATGAACTTATAAAAGAAAGTTTCAGAAATGACTATACAAGAGAAAAATTTATAGAAGTTTATAAACTATATACAAATTGGATTTTAAGAGGCGTAGAAAAATGAGAGAATTGGAAGTATTTTTTGATATATTTTATTTAACCTTTGCCATGTATTTGGGTCTAAAGATGTTCACATCAAAAAAACCGGGCAAAAATCTTTTAGGAACAATGGCAATATTACTTGCAGGAGGAGATACCTTCCACTTAGTCCCGAGGATTATATCAAGGGTTGAAGAAAATGGCTTTGTAATAAATAAGAACCTCCTTTTATATGGAAGTAAAGTATCAGCAGTAACCATGTCAATTTTTTATGTTTTATTTTACATTTATATAAAAAAAATTCTAGGCTATAAAAATAAAAAAATGGACTTTGCCCTAGGACTTTCTTTAATTGTAAGAGAAGTTCTGGTTATTTATAACTTTGTAAACCTTTCAGATACCCTTGATTTAATATCAAACATACCCTTTTTAGTAATGGGAATAATTGTAATTTGCCTACTAATTAAATTTAAATACAAGGAAGAACTAAAAAACCTGTGGATTTGGGTATTCTTAAGTTTCGCTTTTTACACACCGGTAGTTCTTTTTAAAAGGACCTACCCCATAGTTGGAGCCTTAATGATACCAAAAACCATGGCATATATAATGATGATTGTAAAATTTAGAAAAAACACAAAAGAAAGCTTTGGAAGCCTGGAATTTTTAAGATCAGCATTTTCATTTTTAATCTCAGGTTTAATTGCAGGAGCATTTTATAGAGAATTCGGCAAAATAGCTCCACTTGACCCCAACCTTTTAAGAGTTCATGGACACCTTATAGTTTTAGGCTTCATTGTTCTTTTCGTATTTTTCTTGGCCCTTAAAAGCTTACAAATTCAAGGACAAGAATTTAAGACCACCCTTAAAATCTATGAGGCAGGAATGTTTCTAACCTATTCAATCATGTTTTTACATGGCCTTATAAATCTATACAAGCCTTCAAAACTTCTGATAAATTCTATGACAGGTTTTGCAGGAGTCGGACATATTTTATTGGGAGTATCCCTTGTCATGATAATATTTAAACTTATAAAATACTTCTCAAAAGACCAAATAAAGGGTCAAATTTTAAAAGGACAAATTTAAAATAAAAGTAAAGAAAAAACAGATAGAAAAATTAAAAAAAGTTGACGTACAAGACCACTAATGATAGAATATATAAGCGTATTTATGGCTACCATTAGGTGGTCTTTAAATTATGCAAAAATTTATAAAGGAGGTGCCTTAATGCCGACTATTAATCAGCTGGTTAGACAAGGTAGAAAGAAAGTAGAACACAAATCAAAATCACCTGCTCTTGATGTGAACTATGATTCACTAAGAAAAGTTGAAACTGATGTAAATTCACCTCAAAAGAGAGGAGTATGTGTTGCAGTTAGAACAGTAACACCGAAAAAACCTAACTCAGCTCTAAGAAAAGTAGCAAGGGTTCGTTTAACAAACGGATACGAAGTAATGGCTTACATTCCCGGAATCGGACACAACTTGCAAGAACACAGTGTAGTTCTTATTCGTGGCGGTAGGGTAAAAGACTTACCAGGTGTTAGATACCACATCATAAGAGGAACACTGGACACTGCAGGCGTTGATACAAGACGTCAAGCAAGATCAAAATATGGTACAAAGAAGCCGAAAAACTGATTAAATGAAATTTGACTTTAATATAGATTGCTTAGGCTTACGGTCAAAAACTGAGTACCGATGAATCGACTATTAATGGTTAAGGAGGGAAGTTATGCCAAGAAAAGGACATATCCAAAAACGAGAAGTAATGGCTGATCCTAAATTTGATGATGTAGTAATTACAAAGTTAATAAACAATGTAATGCTTGACGGAAAAAAGGGAACAGCTCAAAGAATTGTGTATAGCGCAATGGATGCTGTACAAGAATCAACAGGCGAAGATCCAATAGAAGTGTTCTATAAAGCACTTAACAATGTTATGCCTGTGCTGGAAGTAAAAGGAAGAAGAATAGGTGGAGCAACATACCAAGTTCCTATGGAAGTAAGACCTGAAAGACGTCAAACTCTAGGACTTAGATGGCTTGTTAAATTTGCAAGAGCCCGTGGAGAAAAAACTATGGATCAAAGACTTGCAAAAGAAATAATCGATGCTTCAAATGGTCTGGGCGCATCAGTAAAGAGAAAAGAAGAAATGCACAGAACCGCAGAAGCCAACAAGGCATTTGCTCACTACAGATGGTAAGGGAGGAAGTATGCCAAGAGAAATACCATTAGATAAAGTAAGAAATATAGGTATTATGGCTCATATCGACGCCGGAAAAACTACAACAACAGAACGTATTTTGTACTACACCGGTAAGATACACAAAATTGGAGAAACCCACGAAGGTGCTGCTCAAATGGACTGGATGGCCCAAGAGCAAGAAAGAGGTATTACAATTACTTCTGCAGCCACAACAGCTCACTGGAAGGGTTACAGATTAAACATCATTGACACTCCGGGACACGTTGACTTCACAGTAGAAGTAGAAAGATCCCTAAGAGTTCTTGATGGAGCAGTTGCATTATTTGATGCAAAATCAGGTGTTGAACCTCAATCTGAAACAGTTTGGAGACAAGCTGACAAGTATCACGTACCAAGAATTGCCCATATAAACAAAATGGACGTAACCGGTGCAGACTTTTTCAGATCAGTTGAAACAATTGATAAAAAACTACATGGCAATCCCGTTCCAATTCAAATCCCAATAGGAGCTGAAGAAAATTTTGTAGGAATGATTGACCTTGTAGAAATGAAAGCTGAAATCTATAAAGATCAACTGGGAACAGAAATAGAAATAGAAGATGTACCTGAAGAATATATGGATAAAGCTTTAGAATACAGAGATAAATTAATAGAAAGAGTATCGGAATTTGACGAAGATCTTATGATGGCTTACCTTGAAGAAGAAGAAATAACCGATACAATGATAAAAAATGCAATAAGAAAAGGAACACTTGCAGTAAAAATGACCCCAGTAACTTGTGGATCATCATACAAAAACAAGGGTGTACAACTTTTACTTGATGCAATAATAGACTATTTACCTGCACCTACAGATATTCCTGCAATAGTAGGAACAAAACCGGGTACAGACGAAGAAGAAGACAGACACGCATCAGATGATGAACCTATGTCAGCTCTTGCTTTTAAAATAGTAACAGACCCCTATGTAGGTAAACTTGCTTACTTTAGAGTTTATTCAGGATCCATAAAAGCTGGATCATATGTAATGAACTCAACAAAGGGTAAAAGAGAAAGAATAGGAAGAATTCTTTTAATGCACGCAAACAAGCGTGAAGAAATAGAAGAAGTATTTGCAGGAGAAATTGCAGCTGCAGTAGGCTTAAAAGAAACCACTACAGGAGATACTCTTTGTGATGAAAAAGATCAAATAATTCTTGAAAACATGGAATTCCCAGAACCGGTAATTTCAGTTGCCATAGAACCAAAGACAAAAGCATCACAAGATAAAATGGCAATAGCCCTACAAAAACTTGCAGAAGAAGACCCGACATTTAAAACATACACTGATGAAGAAACAGGACAAACAATAATAGCAGGAATGGGAGAACTTCACCTTGATATTATTGTAGATAGAATGCTTAGAGAATTTAAAGTCGAAGCAAATATCGGAAATCCACAAGTTTCTTACAGAGAATCAATTACAAAAGAAGCCGACGGGGAAGGCAAATATGTACGTCAATCCGGAGGACGTGGACAATATGGTCACGCTAAAATTAAAGTAGAACCCCTTGAACCAGGTTCAGGCTTTGTATTTGAAAATAAAATTGTCGGAGGAGCTATCCCCAAAGAATATATTGGACCAGTACAACAAGGAATTGAAGAAGCTCTTCAATCAGGTGTACTTGGAGGATATGAAGTACTTGATATAAAAGTAACACTTTATGACGGTTCATACCACGAAGTTGACTCTTCAGAAATGGCATTTAAAATAGCTGGATCAATGGCTTTAAGAGATGCCCTTTCAAAAGGAAACCCAGTATTACTTGAACCTATGATGAAGGTTGAAATTACAACTCCAGAAGAATATATGGGAGATGTAATTGGAGATATAAACTCAAGACGTGGAAGAATGGAAGGAATGGAACTTGTAAACGGTGCACAAATAGTAACATGTTATGTACCCCTTGCAGAAATGTTCGGATATGCAACAGCACTTCGTTCAAACACACAAGGAAGAGCAAACTATTCAATGCAATTTGACCACTATGAACAAGTACCAAACAGTATAGCTGATGAAGTAATCGGCAAGAAAAACAAATAAGGAGGAAGAAATGGCTAAACAACATTTTGAAAGAACCAAACCACACGTAAATATAGGAACAATAGGACACGTAGACCACGGTAAAACAACTCTAACAGCAGCAATAACTCTAGTACTAAATAAAAGATACGGCTCAGGAGAATTCGTAGACTATGCTCACATAGACAAGGCACCAGAAGAAAGAGAAAGAGGAATCACAATCTCAACATCACACGT
>NZ_JAUSTN010000010.1:0-36264 GCF_030812875.1 Peptoniphilus koenoeneniae | reverse complement strand
TATGGAGGAGTACCCAAGTTGGCCAAAGGGGACGGACTGTAAATCCGTTAGCATCGCTTTCAGTGGTTCAAATCCACTCTCCTCCACCAATAAAATAAAAAAAGCAGCATATTAGAGCAAAAGTTTTAAATTTTACTTGAAAGTTATGTAAAAATTTTGTATAATCTATAGTTGTGCGGGTGTAGCTCAGTGGTAGAGCCCCAGCCTTCCAAGCTGGTTGCGAGGGTCCGATTCCCTTCACCCGCTCCAAATATGCAGCTATAGCTCAGTAGGATAGAGCAACGGACTTCTAATCCGTGTGCCGGGGGTTCGAATCCTCCTAGCTGCACCAAAACATATTGGGGCGTAGCCAAGTCGGTAAGGCACCAGACTTTGACTCTGGCATTTCGTAGGTTCGAGTCCTGCCGCCCCAGCCAATAATTTAATATAATATGACCCATTAGCTCAGTCGGCAGAGCACTTGACTTTTAATCAAGGTGTCGCGCGTTCGAATCGCGCATGGGTCACCATTTTTTAATTAAATGGAGAGGTATCGAAGTGGTCATAACGAGGCGGTCTTGAAAACCGTTTGGGTGCAAGCCCACGTGGGTTCGAATCCCACCCTCTCCGCCATGCTTACAGTAATTTTAAAGTTATTGTAAGCTTTTTTTAGTTTATTAAAAAATTATTTTTAAATTCCTAAAATTTATTTTAGGAATTTTTTTATTTGGAATTTTATATTTTATTTTGTTTGAATTATAATAAAATTATGGAGGTTTATATTATGGATAACAAATTGTTAAATGGAATGTTAGATTTTATGGACAAAAGTCCTGTAAACTTTTTTGCAGTGAAAACAATGGAAGAAATTTTAATAAAAAATAATTTTGAAGAACTTGATTTGTCGAAAGATTTTAATCTTAGAGAAAATTCAAAATTTTATATAAAAAATAATGATAGTGCAATTATTGCCTTCAGTATAGGAAAAATAAAGAGGGGGATTTTTAAAATTATAGACTCTCACACAGATTCTCCAGGTTTTAAAGTAAAATCAAATCCCTTAATAAAAACAGAAAATATGTTGAGCCTTAATACTGAAGTTTATGGAGGACCAATTTTAAATACTTGGCTTGATAGGCCCCTAAGCATGGCGGGAAGAGTTATTTTAAAATCTGACGATCCTTTAAATCCTAAAATGCAACTTATAAATTTTGAAAAAAATCTTTGTATAATTCCTAATCTTGCAATTCATATGAATAGAGACATTAACAAAGGATTTGAATTAAATCCTCAAATTCATACCTTGCCTCTTGTGGCTCTTGATAATAGTAAAAAATATGAAAAGAAAGATTTTATAAAAGAAGTAATCTCAAAAAAATTAGAAATAAAAACAGAAGAGATTTTAGATTACGAATTATATTTATACGATAGGCAAAAGGCTTCAATTTTAGGCCTTAATGATGAATTTATTTCCTCAGGCAGAATTGACAATCTTGCCAGTGCCTATTTAAGTTTAAAAAGTTTAGTAGAAAATAAAAATCATACGGAAATTAACGTAATAATAGCAACAGATAATGAAGAAGTAGGTTCGGGAACAAAAATGGGAGCCGACAGCTCTTTTATAGAAACAAGCCTTGAAAGAATAGTGAGCGGTTTAAAAATGAATAGAGAAGATTATTTAAAAAATCTTGAAAATTCCTTTATGATTTCATCGGACATGGCCCACGGAATTCATCCCAATTTTAAAGAAAAAACAGATCCTACAAATATTCCTTTATTAGGTGGTGGACCAGTTATAAAATATGCGGCAAATAAATCTTATGCAAGTGACAGTATAAGCGGTGCAATTTTTAAAGACTTATGTGCAAGAGCCAAAGTGCCGGTTCAAACTTTTTACAATAGAAGTGATTTAAGAGGAGGGACTACCATAGGACCTATAACCTCAAGAAGAATAAACGTAAGAACAGTTGATGTAGGTTGCCCAATGCTTGCTATGCATTCAGTGAGAGAATTAATGGCAATAAAAGATTTAGAATATATGTTTAAAGTTTTTAAAGAATTTTTCTCCCTATAAATTACACAAAATTTACAAAAACAAAATAAACTTAATATAATATATTATATGAAAAAAGATTAGGAGAGTTTTATGAAATATGCACTGGTTGATATAGGATCCAATACAATAAGGCTAACAATATATGACTTAAATAAAGATGATGAACCTGTAAATATAATGAACAAAAAAGTTGTAGCAGGTCTTGCAAGTTATATGATTCATGGAGAAATGACAAGAAAGGGAATAGATAAACTTGTAAAAACATTAAATTCCTTTAACAGAATTTTAAAACACTTTAAGGCAGACACAGTTTATGTATTTGCCACTGCATCTCTTAGAAATGTGAGCAATAGGGAAAATATTTTAAAAGAAGTTAAAGAAAAAACAAATATAGAAATCGATCTTATAAGTGGAGAAGATGAGGCCTATCTTGGTTATTTAGGTGCGATGGATTTATTTAACCTTGAAAAAGGAGTAACCATTGATATTGGAGGAGGTTCAACGGAAATAACCGTATATGACGGAGGAAAAATAAAAAGTGAAAAAAGTCTTGATGAAGGATCTCTATCTCTCTATTCAAAATTTGTAAAAGATATATTACCGAAAAAAACCGAGGCACAATTAATAAAATATCATATAAATAAAAAATTAGACAAAGTAGAAAGAGAAAAAAACTGTAAAAGCATGGTGGGAGTGGGAGGCACTATAAGAGCTTGCAGAAACTTAATTTCAGAATTATATCCTGAGACCTATATAGAAAATGTAGTAAGTAAAAAAGATTTAAAAAAAATAAAAAAGAAAATTTTAGAAAAAAATCCTGAAATCATAGACCTGATATTAAAAATTTGTCCTTCAAGAGTTCATACTTTGACACCAGGCTTAATTGCCCTTATAGAAATAATGAAAAAGTTTAAAGTGAATAGGATTTTTGTTAGTGATAACGGAGTTAGAGAGGGATATTTGAAATGGAAACTGAAAAAGTAGAAGAAAAGAAAAAGATAGAAACTTCAAATAAAGATGAAAAAATAGAAGAAAAAGAAAAAATAGACTCTTCAAATAAAGATGAAAAAATAGAAGAAAATGAAGAAGTATATATTACAGATAAAGAAGAAAAATTAACAAGAAGGGGAGCAAAAATATATATGCAAAGTCGAGAATTATCTTGGCTTAGGTTTAATGAAAGAGTTTTAGAAGAAGCAAATTCAGATTTGACTCCCGCCCTTGAAAAATTAAAATTTATAGCAATATTTACAAGTAATTTGACAGAATATTTTATGGTCAGAGTAGGAAGATTAAGCGATTATGCTCTTATAAAAGGAGACTACATTGACAATAAAACAAAGATGACTCCAGAGGAACAGTTAAAATTAATTTACAAAGATGTAAAAAGACTCTATAAGAAAAAAGATGAGATTTATTCAGAAGTAGAAAAAAACTTAAGAAGAAAAGGCATAAGAAATCTAAAAATCGAAGAACTTGACGATGAAGAAAATAAATATGTAAAAAATTTTTTTAAAAAATTTATAAAACCTATCCTTTCACCTCAGATAGTAGATTTTCATAATCCCTTTCCTTTTCTTGAAAATGACAGACCCTATATAGCAGTGGAGATTGACCAAAAAGGAGAAAAATCTTATGGTCTTGTAATAACCCCTCAAGCAATGCCTAAATATATAAGGCTACCTGGAAAAAGGGGAAAATTTACTTATGTTTTAATGGAAAACATACTTCATAAATATGCAAAATCAATTTTTAAAGGCTATAAAATAACAGATACGGCAATAATAAATGTAACAAGAAATTCCGACTTATCTGCCGACGATGAAGCAGCAGAAGACAGTATAGATTATAAAAGTTACATGAAAAAAATTTTAAAAAAGAGAAACAGATTAAATCCCGTAAGACTTGAAAGTGATCGTCCTTTGAGTGACTCAATGAAAAAATTTTTCATGGAAAAACTTATAATAAGTGAAGAGCAAATATATGTTGTAAATTCTCCAATTCACATGGACTATGCCTTTGATCTTGAAGGGGAAAAACTTCAAAACATAGAAGAAATTTTATATTCCGCCTTTAGCCCAGAAAGAGAATCCCAAATAAAAGGTGGATCCATAATAAAAGCAATAGAAAAAAAAGATTATTTATTTGCCTACCCCTATGAAAGTATGGACATATTCGTAAACTTAATAAAAGAAGCGGCAGAAACAAAAGACGTAATCTCCATAAAAATAACAATCTACAGATTGGCAAAAAATTCAAAACTTGTGGAATATTTGTGCAAAGCTGCGGAAAACGGAAAAAACGTTACGGTTTTAATGGAGCTTAAAGCAAGATTTGATGAAAAGCAAAATCTTGACTATGCACAAATTTTGTACGATGCAGGTTGTAACATAGTATATGGCTTTGACCAATTTAAAGTTCATTCAAAAATATGCCTTATAACCTATAGACAAAACAATGAAATAGAAAATATAACACAAATAGGAACTGGAAACTATAACGAAAAAACTGCAAAACAATATACGGACTTTTCATTTATTACTGCTGATCCTATGATAGGACAAGATGCAACAGAATTTTTCTTTAATGTATGCACTGGAATTGTAAACGGCTCCTATGAAAAAATCCTTCAATCTCCCTTTGCTATAAAAGAAAAGATATTGGAACTTATAGAGAGAGAAATGAAAAAAGGCAAGGAAGGATATATATTTTTAAAAATGAACTCCCTAACAGACTATGATTTAATAAAAAAATTAAGAGATGCTTCAGAAAAGGGAGTGCAAATAAAATTAATAATAAGAGGGATTTCCTGTCTGCTTCCTGGTGTAAAGGATAATACAGAAAATATAGAAATAAGAAGCATAGTAGGAAGATTTTTGGAACACCCAAGAGTATATATTTTCGGTCAAAATGAAGATCAGCAAATATATATTTCATCAGCAGATCTAATGACAAGAAACATGGAAAGAAGAGTTGAAATAGCAAGCCCCATAAGAGATAGAGCAATAAGAGCGGAGATTTTACATTACATGGATACTCAATGGGAAGATGATTTGCAAGGAAGAAGAATGGGTCCTGATGGGAAATATTATAAAATAAAAGAAGATGGAAGTTTAGATTGCCAAAAATATTTTATTGATTATTATAAAAAGAAAGAAGTGGAAGATATAAAAATAGAAGAAAAAAAAGAAAGCTTTTTCAGAAGAATATTGAACAAAATAAAAGGAAATTAAAACGTGGGAAATCCACGTTTTTTTTATAAAAACATAAGGATAATTTTTAAAATACTTAGACTTATCTTAGAACTTATTTAAGATTAATTTGTTTAAAATGCTTATAATATAAGTGAGGAGAAAGATATGGAAAATAAAACTTCAATTTTTTCGAAAATATTTAAAAATAAAACAAAAAACAAATATATAATTTGCATAGACAGAGAATATGGAAGCGGCGGCTATGAAATAGGAAAAAAACTTGCAGAAGATTTAGGCTTAGACTTTTATGACGAAAACATAATAGAGCTTAAAACTATGGAGGGACAAGTTGATCCTCATAATGTATCTAAAGACGATTCATTTTTACAAGGAACAATTTATGACCTTTACAGAGAAAATTATTCCTATTCTCAGGAGGGCTTTACAACCACAGATGCCAGATTTTTAGCAGAATCTAAAACTATAAGAGATATAGGGAAAAAAGGCGGCTGTGTAATCATTGGAAAATGTGCAGGATATGTTTTAAGAGATACAGAAGCACTTTCAGTTTTTATAGGAGCAAATTATGAAGATAGGTTAAAAAGACTTGTAGAAGTTTATAAGGATAAAGAAGATAAGGCTCCAATAAAAATGAAAAAAATTGACACAAGAAGACAAAATCATTTTAACAGATTTGCAAAAGGAGATTGGGGAAATATAAATTCTTATGATTTATGTTTAAGTTCATCTAAATTTACCTTAGACCAGATTGTTGAGATCCTAAAAAAAACCTTGGAAATAAAAAAATAAAAGAATTTCTATAGTTTTTGCTATAGAAATTTTTTTGCATAAAATTAGAAAAAATAAAATGTAAATATAGCAAGCTCTTAATAAATTCTAAATTGCAAGGTGAAAGATTAAAAAATTTTTGATATAATTATTATTCGAGGTGAATATATGACTTTAAGTTATTTTATAGGAGGAGCTATTGCAATTTTTTTTGCAATAATGATTTTTAAATCTATAAAAGCTGTAATCAAAATAATTTTAAATACCTTAGCTGGAGGACTTGTCATATATATTTTAAATATTTTTTTATCTCAAACTCAATTTGAAATTATCATAAATCCTATCCATGCTTTTATTGTGGGAGCTCTTGGACTTCCGGGGATAATAATTTTATATTTATTAAAGCTATTGAGGTGAACATGAAGACTTTTGCAAAAATCTTAGGATTTTTATTAATGTGTATGATGATTTTTGTCCTTGTATTTTTATATGCAACAAAACCATCATCAAATAGAATAGGTCAAGATAAACTTGGTAGAAGAACCAATGAAAATAAAGACCAAATAAGAAAGACTAATGTCTTTAACGAAAAAGAAAAAATAAATATTTTAGTTTTAGGTGCAACATCCACATCAACCCTTGCTCATCCAGATAGCAAAGAGAGAGGGCAATCAGATACAATTATGCTTGTTACCCTTGATAATGAACATAAAAAAGCTCAAATCTTATCAATCCCAAGAGATTCATGGGTGCAAATTCCAAAAGTCGGAGAAAGAAAAATAAACGATGCCTATTCTATAGGAGATGTTCCCCTTGCAGTTAAGACAGTAGAAAATTTTATGGATACCTATATAGATCACTATGTTGTAGTTAATTATGATATGATAGCAGGTCTTGTAGATGCCATGGGAGGGGTGGACATTAATTGGGAACATAAAGAATACCACTATAAAGATGATTGGATTTACCCACCTTTAAAAATAGACCTATATCCTGGAATAAATCACTTAGACGGTCAAGGAGCAGTTGCCTATTTAAGAGCAAGAAAAGCCTATAGAGATTCAGACCTTGGAAGAATAAACGCTCAACAAAATTTTTTAATGAAGGTATTTTCAGACTTAAAAAAACCTTCTACCATTTTAATGGTGCCAAAGCTTTTGGACTTGGCTGATCAATATGTTGAAAGTGATATGACCTATGGAGAAATAGCTTATCTTGCCTATTGGGGACTAAATCTTGAAAGAAAAGACATAAACACAGATAAGGTTATGGGAGAGTTTGAAGATAGGCTTCAAAGTGGAGTTGAAGTTAATGTAATAATACCTTATAGAAGTCAGGCAAGAAAAAAATTACAAGACTTTCCGGAAAATCTTTTACAAAAAGACCCTACGGTTACAATGCAAGTTTATACAGTTGGAAAATAAGGCTCAAAAATTTTGGGCCTTTTTTTACATAAAAACATTTGACAAAATAAGTTTTTAAGTGTAACATTATTGAGAATAAAAAGGAGGAAGACATGGTAAGAAATTTAATTGAACCTCGAGATTTTACAACTGAAGAATTAGACAAGTTATTTGATCTGGCTGATGCTATTATCCAAGACCCCAAAAAATATAGGGATGTTTGTAAAGGATATGTATTAGCCAGTCTTTTTTTTGAGCCTTCAACAAGGACAAGATTATCCTTTGAAACGGCTATGACAAGACTTGGAGGAGGAGTAGTAGGATTTGCAGACGCAAAAGTGTCATCCACATCAAAGGGAGAATCTTTGGTAGACACTTTAAGAACTGTAGAAAATTATGCAGATATAGTTGCAATGAGACACCCTAAAGATGGAGCAGCCCTTCTTGCAACAAAATATTTAACAAGAATGCCCCTTATAAATGCAGGGGATGGAGCACACAACCACCCAACTCAAACATTGACAGACTTACTTACAATAAGGCACTATAAAAAACGCTTCAACAATTTAACAATAGGAGTTTGTGGAGATTTAAAATTTGGAAGAACCATACACTCTCTTGTAAGAGCAATGAACAGATATGAAAATGTAAAATTTGTATTTATTTCTCCAGAAGAATTAAAAATGCCTAAAGTATTTTTAGATGAGCTTCCTAAAGAATCCTATAGAGAAACTTCAGATTTAGAAGGATCCATTCCAGATCTTGACATACTTTATATGAGTAGAGTTCAAAGAGAAAGATTTGTATCAGAAGAAGAATATGTAAGACTTAAAGATTTCTTCATCTTAGATAAAGAAAAATTAAAACAAGCAAAAGCAGATATGATAGTAATGCATCCCCTTCCAAGAGTAAATGAGATTGCAACAGATGTAGATGACGATGAAAGAGCAGTTTATTTTAAACAAGCAGGATTCGGAATGTATGTAAGAATGGCTCTTATAATGACCCTACTTGGCTTAGAGGAGGCTTAAAATGATTAACGTATCTAAAATAAAAAAAGGAATAGTTCTTGACCATATAGTTCATGGAGACGGATATAAACTATATAAGGCATTGAAACTTGATACTTTAAAAGAACCTGTAGTTCTAATGCAAAACATTCCATCATCATCTCTTGGAAGAAAAGATTTGATTAAAATTGAAACTGATTTTGATTTGGATTTTGCAGTTTTAGGTCTTATTGCCCCTCATACAACTGTAAACTTCATTGAAGATGGAAACAGAATTAAAAAAATAAGAATGGAACTTCCTGAAGAAGTTGAAGGAATTTTAAAATGCAAGAACCCAAGATGCATAACTAACGACCAAAAAGTTGAACATCACAAATTTTATTTAACAAATCCTGAAACTAAGGAATATAGATGTGAATACTGTGACTCTTTAAACACTTTTGAAGAGCTGTAGGTGTCAAATGAAGGTTTTAGAGAAAATAGATATAGACAAAAGATATTTTTTAATAAAAACTGATTTTAAAGAAAAAGTTCTGCCTGGACAATTTTTTATGTTAAGGAGTTGGGAAAATTACCCAACTCTTTCCAGGCCAATTTCAATATTTGACTTTTCTCAAGGTGCTGATTTTTTAATAGAAGAGCTGGGAGAAGGCACAAGTTTACTTAGAACCGTTAAAAAAGGCGATTCTATAAAATTATACGGACCCTACGGCAATAGTTTTAATACTGACGTGGATGAAGTTGCCTTAGTTGGAGGCGGAGTGGGCATAGCTCCCATGTATTACCTTGCAAAAAAAATAAAGGAAAAAAATCCACAGGCAAAAGTAAGCTTATATATAGGTTTAAATGGAGAAACTCAAATAGATAAATTATTTTTAAACCTAAAAAACTTGGGACTAGACGTAAAAGTAAAATTCGGAGGTTATATAACAGATATAATTGAATTTGAAAAACATAAACTTGTCTACGCCTGCGGACCGGACCCTATGATGGAAAAAGTAGCCTTAATTTGCAAAGATAAAAATATAAAATCTTATGTTTCCTTGGATAAAAGAATGGCATGTGGCGTGGGAGCTTGTTTAGGATGCACAGTAAAGACAAAAAATAGGAATAAACGTTGCTGCAAAGATGGACCCATATTTTTAGGAAGTGATGTCTATGAATAGACTTGAAACTGAATATTTAGGAATAAAATTTAAAAATCCTCTAATAGGAGCATCAGGAACCTATGGATATGGCACTGACTACAAAGATTACTATCCTATAGATTTAATAGGAGGAATTTCTTCAAAAGGTCTTACTTATATTCCAAAAGAGGGAAATAAAGGTACAAGACTCTGGGAAACACCTTCAGGTTTAATGAATTCCATAGGACTGGAAAATCCAGGAGTTAAAAATTTTATAAAAGAAGGTATGGATTCAATAATTTCCCTTGGACCTAAAGTTTTAATAAATTTAGGAGGAAATTCTTTAGATGACTATGTTAGGGGAGCAGAACTATTAAATGAATCAAAAATAGACTTAATAGAACTGAACATATCCTGTCCCAACGTAAAAGAAGGGGGCATGGTTTTCGGAGTTGATCCACAAAGTGCTGCAGAAGTTACAAGAAAAGTAAAAAAAGTTTCAAAGCATAAAATAGTTGTAAAACTTTCTCCAAATGCAAGAGATATTTCAGAAATTGCAAAAGCAGTTGAAGAAGCAGGAGCAGACGGCATAAGTCTTGTAAATACCTTTCTTGCCATGGCAATAGACATTAAAAACAAAAGACCTGTTTTTGAAAACACCTATGCTGGACTTTCAGGACCTGCAATAAAACCAATAGCCCTGAGAATGGTTCACCAAGCAGCTCATGCAGTAAAAATTCCCGTAATAGGCATGGGAGGAATAACAAATTATAAAGATGTAATAGAATTTATAATGGCAGGAGCAAAATTAGTTCAAATAGGCACTTACAATTTTATGAATCCCTACGGTGTAAAGGAAATCATAGAAGATTTAGACGACTATTGCAAAAGAGAAAATATAAATTTAAGTGATTTATATAAAATTTTATAAAAATAAAAAAATCGAAGTATTTTTTTTACTTCGATTTTTATTTTATTCTTCAAATTGAAAATCGCTTAGTTCATCATTAATTTCTTCAAGGGAAAAATTCTTATTAATAAAAGTTTTGGAAGAATTATCTAAATCATTATTTTTTAAAAATTTATAATAATCTAAAAGGCCATTAGAAGTTTCAATTATGTGTTCATTAGAAGCTTCAATTAAAAAAGGATAATTTTTTCCATCATAATCAATATCGAGGACCTTTAAATCAAAAATAAAAGGTGTCGGATCTCCATATAAAAATACAAACTTGTCATTTTTATCTAAAAAATCGGAAACAATGGACTCATCCAAAGTTTTAAAATTAATCCCCATAGTCTTATTCATATTATCCATATCAATAATTTCAAAATTATCAGGCCCTTCAATATAGAAACTTTTTTCTCTATCTCCAAGCCACATTAAAGTTCTTGTAATAACATTTGCGAAATCTCTAAAACTTATATTGCAGGGACAGAAAAAAATATTTTTAAAAAGTGGATTTGAATCTCTAAGGGTCATTTCAAATTTATAGGCTTTCATAACTACCTCCTTTAAAAAATTATAGCATAAATAAAGAAAATTTAAGGTTTTTTTATAAAATTGTAAATGAAGGGGAAAATTCTTTGTGATAAAATGTAATTGGTGATTTTATGAAAAAATATAAGATTTCTATAAAAGACATAATTGAAGATGCAGAAAAAAGAAATAAAGAAAAAAATCAATCTGAAAAAGATTTATTAAATAGAGTTTCAAATAAATTAGAAAATGGAGACTACAGCGACCTTTCAAACACTATACAAGAATCTGTAGATAGGGCAATAGAAGGAGTCAGAAGCGGAATCTCAAACATATTTAAAAATTATGGAACAATTAAAAAAATTCCGCCAGCAAAACGCAATGATCTTGTAATGCAAAAGCCTTCTCAAAACGCCTTTGGAGTTCTCTTAAGAGTTTTAGGCCTTTCGGCTCTTTCAATTTCTATAATTAGTGCAATTGGAGGATTTTTAGAGGGAAGTTTTGATGTTTCTCTTATTGCAATAATTATAGGAGGTCTAAGTTTTCTTGTAGATAGGTTAGGCTCAAGACTTTTAAAGCAAATGACAAGATATCAAAAATATATAAGAATCTTTGGCGATTCAACTGTGTCAACAGTGGAAGATTTAGCTCTTGGAGCAGGAGTTGAACCTGAAATAGCTCTTAAAGATTTAAAAGCTTTTATAAAAAAAGACTATTTTAAAGAAGCAAGACTTGTGGAAGATGAGTCAATTCTGGTTTTAGACAATGAAACCTTTAAAATTTATAAAAATGACTATAAAAATAAATTTCCTAAAAAAGATGAAGCAAAAGAACTTATAGATGATTATGATAGGGTTAAAGAAACGATAAATCTGGGTAAAAGTTATGTAACTGAAATAACTGAACTGGTGGATAAAATCAGCGAACCCCTAAATGGAAAAGTTAGAAACTTACTTGCAATAGTTAAAAGTATATTTAATAACTTAAAGAAAAATCCCGGCAAGGCTGATGAATTAAATAAATTTATGGACTATTATTTACCAACAACAGTATCTCTTTTAAAAAGGTATGAAGAACTTTCCCTTATTTATGAACCGGGAGACAATGCTCAAAATGCCATGGAAGAAATAGAAAAAAGCATAGATACAATAAATGGAGCCTTTAAAAAACTGTTAAATGAACTCTATGGAGATGTAGCCATGGAAGTAAACACCGATATATCAGTTTTAAAAATGATGCTTAAACAAGAAGGCTTGCTGGAAGATGATTTTAAATAGGAGGAAACATGGAAAGAGAAATTAAACTTACTCTTGATGGACAAACTGAAGAAGTAAAAGAAAACAAGGAATTGGAAAAAGTTGATTTAGTTAAATTAAAATTATCTGAAGAAGAACAAAAACAAGTAGATGAATTTTCAAAAAAAATCAATTTACATGACACAGGCATGATACTTCAATATGGAGCCGGAGCACAAAATAAAATTGCAGGCTTTTCTGAAAAAACTTTAAATTCAGTAAAAACAAAGGATTTAGGTCAAGTAGGAGATCTTCTTTCCAATGTAGTGTCCGAGCTTAAAAACTTTGACGTTGACGAAAATGAAAAGGGCATAAAGGCCCTATTTAAAAAAAGTGTAAATAAGGTTCAAAATCTAAAAACAAAGTATGACAAGGCAGAAACAAATGTAGATAAAATTTCCAAAGTATTAGAAGACCATCAAGTTACTCTTATGAAAGATATAGCAACTCTTGATCAAATGTATGATTTAAATCAAAGCTATTACAAAGAGTTGACCATGTATATTGAAGCAGGTAATGAAAAATTAAAAAGTGCAAGAAATGTTGAATTGCCAAAGCTTAAAGAAAATGCAGCAAACTCCAACTTGCCAACAGATGCTCAAGAAGTAAACGATTATATGAGTGCTATAAACAGGTTTGAGAAAAAACTTCACGACCTTGATTTAACAAGGACTGTATCCCTTCAAATGGCACCTCAAATAAGAATGATCCAAGCAAGCAACACTGTTATGGTTGAAAAAATTCAATCTACAATTGTAAACACAATTCCTCTTTGGAAGTCTCAAATGGTTCTTGCTCTTTCAGCAGTTCACACAGGTCAAGCAACTAAGGCTCAAAAAGAAGTTACAAATCTTACAAATGAGCTTTTAAGAAGAAATGCAGATAATTTAAAAATGGCTACAGTTGAAACTGCAAAAGAATCTGAAAGAAGTATTGTTGACATAGAAACTTTAAAACACACAAACGAACAACTTATTTCAGCCTTAAATGAAGTGAGAAACATTCAAATAGAAGGACACAAAAGACGTCAAACAGCTCAAGAGGAAATGATAAAACTCGAAAGTGATTTAAAGAATTCACTTTTAGAAATAGCAAACAAGGAGTAAAATTTGAAATTACTTGAAGAAAGAATAAAAAAAGATGGTCGGATTTTACCGGGCAACATAGTAAAAGTTGACTCTTTTTTAAACCACCAACTGGATATAAAGTTTTTGGAAGAACTTGGGCGAGAAATCTATGAACATTTTAAAGATAGAAAAATAAATAAAATATTGACTATAGAAGCTTCCGGAATAGCTCTTGCAACACTTGCATCTCAAAATTTCGGAGGAGTCCCGGTAATATTTGCAAAAAAGGAAAAGCATAAAAATATAGGAACTGATTTATATACAGCTGAAGTTAAATCTTACACAAGTAGCAAGGAATATAGGGTTGCAGTATCAAAAAAATATTTAGATAAAAATGACAGGATTTTAATTATTGATGACTTTTTGGCAGAAGGACAAGCCTTAAGAGGCTTAATAAATATTGCAAAACAAGCTGATGCTGAAATTTGTGGTCTTAGCGTTGCAGTGGAAAAGGGATTTCAAAAGGGCGGAGATAAATTAAGAGAAGAGGGATATGACCTTTTATCTCTTGCTATAATTGATTCTATTAACAAGGGTGAAATTATTTTTAGAGATGCAAACTAAAAGTTGGTATCTCTTTTTATTTGGAGGAAGTATGAAATTAATTTCAAAAAGTTTAGATGATACAAAAAAACTTGGAGAAAAAATAGGTTTTATCTTAAAACCTGGAGATATTATTTGCCTAATAGGAGATTTAGGCACAGGAAAAACTACCCTTACTCAAGCAATAGCCAAGGGTATGGGAATAAAAGATCAAGTAAGTTCAGCAACATTTACTTTGATCAGGGAGTATTATTCTAAGGTAAACTTATATCATTTTGACGTTTATAGACTTGATCAGTGTCAAAGCGACTATTTGGGTTTTGATGAATATTTTTTTTCAGAAGATGGAGCATGTGTAATTGAATGGGCAGATAAAATAGAAGATCTCCTTCCTGAAGACAGGCTTGAAATAAGAATAAAAAGAATTTCTGAAAATGAAAGAGAATTTGATATTGAAGCTAAGGGTGAAAGGTCTGAAGAAATATTGGGGGTAATTTTTTCATGTTGATTTTAGGAATAGATACATCATCAAAAACAAGTGCAGTTGGCCTTTTAAAAGATGACTTGCCTCTTGGAAATTATACCTTAACAGGTTCAGTCTACCATTCAGAATCTTTAAATGAAATGATAGATGATATTTTGAAAAAACAAAATTTAAAAATAAGTGATATAGATTTATTTGCAGTTGGCATAGGACCAGGATCTTGGACAGGACTTAGAATAGGTCTTGCAGTTATAAAAACTTTTGCTCAAACCTTAAATAAACCTATGGTAACAGTTTCTTCCCTTGGAGCTTATGCTGAAAATTTTAAGGGTTTTGAAAAAATCGTACCTGTAATTGATGCTAAGAGAAATAGAATTTATTATGGAATTTATTCAAACAAGGAAAAATTAAAAGTTATAAAAGAAGATTGTCTTGAAAATATTGAAGATGCTGAAAAATTTTTTGAAGATGCATATTTTGTTGGCGAAAGTGCAAAATTTATAGGAGAAAAATTGCAAAAGCCCTATAAGACAAGTCAAATTTTACCAACAGATTTATGTAAATTGGCTTTGGAAAAATATAAAGAAAAGGGAGAGGACAATTTTTATACAGCTCTACCAAATTATTTAAATGTATCACAAGCGGAAAGGGAATATGGTAAAAGTAAGAAAAGCGACAAGTAAAGACGCAGAAGAAATTTTAAGAATAGAAAGAGAATCCTTTCCTGATCCCTGGTCTTTAAATACCCTTATTTTAGAAATAGAAAATCCCCTGAATGAAGTTTTTGTCATAGAAAACGAAAAAGTATTTGGCTATGTAATAGGTATGACCCTATATGATGAAATTCACATAGGAACCATAGCCTTAGAAAGTATTTATAGAAACTTAGGTTATGGAGAAAAACTTTTGGGACAAATTTTAAAAATTGCAGATGAAAAAAATTTAGATGTAACTTTAGAAGTCAGAGTTAAAAATGCAAATGCCATTCACTTATATAAAAAACTCGGCTTTGTAGAAGAAGGAATAAGAAAAAATTATTATGGCAGGGGAAAAGATGCCCTAATAATGTGGAGGAGAAAATGATAACACTGGGAATAGAATCTTCTTGTGATGAAACTTCCGTTGCCCTTGTAAAAGATGGAAAAGAAATTTTATCAAATGTAATAGCATCACAAATAGATACTCATAAAAAATTTGGAGGAGTAGTTCCAGAAATTGCATCAAGACAGCATATAGAAGTTATTTCACAAGTAATAAAGGAAGCCTTTGAAGAAGCCGGACTTGAATTTGAAGACGTGGATTTAGTTGCGGCAACAAGAGGGCCAGGACTTATAGGAGCCCTTTTAGTAGGTTTAAGTGCAGGAAAAACTTTTGCATATTCTTTAAACAAACCCTTTATAGGGGTAAATCATATAATAGGCCATGTATGTGCAAATTATATTACAAATAAAGATTTAAAACCGCCCTTTATAGGCCTTATAGTTTCAGGAGGTCACACATATTTAATTCATGTAAAGGATTATGTTGACTTTGAATTAATTGGAACTACAGTGGACGATGCGGCAGGAGAAGCCTTTGATAAAGTGGCAAGAGTTTTAGGTCTTGGCTATCCTGGAGGACCAATTATAGATAAACTTGCAAGGGAAGGAAAAGATATTTATGATTTTCCAAGAGTTATGCTTAAAGAGGATAATTATAATTTTTCTTTTTCAGGTCTTAAAACAGCAGTAATAAACTTTTTACACCATTGTGATCAAAAAAATATAAGTTATAAAAATGAAGACCTGGCAGCATCTTTTCAAAAAGCTGTAACAGATGTCCTTGTTGGAAAGTCCTTTAGATTATTAAAAGAAAAAAAATTAAATAAAATAATAATTGCAGGAGGAGTTGCAGCAAATCAAGGTCTTAGAGATGCAATGGAAGAAAGAGCAAAGGAAGAAAATGTAAAAGTTTTTTATCCAGAAAGAATATTGTGTACGGATAATGGAGCAATGATCGCGTCTGCTGGATATTTCTTGTATAAATCTGGAAATTATGATAAAAATACTTTTGCAGATCCAAACTTAGGTTTAACTTATAAAAAATAAAATAATTTTTTCTATTAAGATAAAACCTATTGACATAAAAGAAGATAAAAAATAAAATAAAAGAAAACACCATAGTTTTTTTTCATATTGGCAAAATATTTTTTGCCAATTTTTTTATTTTTTGGAGGCAAAATGGAAAAATTTGGTATACACACATTTAATAAAAAAATGATGAAAGAAACTTTATCTGAATCCGTCTACACAAAATGGAAGGAAGCGGTAAGGTTAAAAGAAGATTTAGATATTGAAACAGCAGAAGCCATAGCCCATGATATGAAAAATTGGGCAATAAAAAAAGGTGCAACTCATTATAGCCATTGGTTTCAACCTTTAAACGGACAAACTGCAAAAAAACAAGAAGCCTTTTTAGACAGAAATATAAATCAAGAACCCATTTATAAATTTTCAGGCAAGGAACTTTTAAAAAGCGAGCCTGACGCATCAAGTTTTCCCTCAGGAGGAATGAGATCTACCTTTGAAGCAAGAGGTTATACTTATTGGGATCCTTCGGCAAATTCTTTTATAATTGATAAGGTGTTATACATACCTTCAATTTTTGTTTCATATAATGGAGAAATTTTAGATAAGAGATTTCCTCTTTTAAAATCTGTAAATATTTTATCTAAAGAAGGTTCAAGGCTTGTAAATTTATTTGAAAAAAATAAGTACTGTTACAGAATGAGAGTTAAAGTTGGACTGGAACAGGAATTTTTCTTAATAGATAAAAACCTTTATGAAAAAAGAAGTGATTTAAAAACTTCAGGCAGGACTATAATAGGAGCAAAAGCTCCTAAAATGCAGGAGCAAGACGATCATTACTTTGGAGTTATACCAAAGAGAGTTCAAAAATTTTTTGAAGAAGTAAATGAAAAATTGTGGGCCCTTGGAATCTATGGAAAGACAGAACACAATGAAGCTGCCCCATGTCAATTTGAACTTGCAAGTCTTTTTGAAAATGTCCATATAGCAGTTGATGACAATCTTCTCATTATGAACATTTTAAAGCAAACAGCTCTTGAGAATGGTATGGTATGCCTTTTACACGAAAAGCCATTTGAGGGGGTAAATGGAAGCGGAAAACACAATAATTATTCCATAACCACAAACTACGGTTTAAATTGTTTTGATCCAGGGAAAAATCCAAGAGAAAATTATATATTCCTCTTGTTTGTTTCAGCTTTAATAGAAGCGACGGATAATTATAGTGCCCTTTTAAGAATCTGTTCATCAAGTCCTTCAAATGATTATAGGCTGGGAGGAAATGAAGCACCTCCTGCAATACTTTCTATATTCTTAGGTAAAGATTTGGAAGAACTTTTTAATTCCATAGCTTATAAAACTCCCCTAAAGGAGAAAAAAGATAAAATGAAAGTTTATGCCTTGGGAGAAGTTCAAGTGGACGCATCAGACAGAAATCGTACATCTCCCATAGCCTTTACAGGTAATAAGTTTGAATTTAGAATGCTGGGCTCTTCCAAAACTCCTGCTGATATTAATATAATTTTAAATTGTGCAATAGGCCTTTCCTTAAGAAAAATGGCAGATAAATTGGAAAAAGTTGAAGAAAAAGATTTAAAGGAAGAAGCTTTAAAAATTGTAAGCCAAATTATTCATGACCATGGTAGACTAGTATATGGTGGAGATAATTATGGCGATTCTTGGAAAGAAGAAGCAAAGAAAAGGGGCCTTAAAGATTATAAAAGACTTTTTGACGCCCTAGTAGGAGCTAAAGAAGATGGCTGCCAAAGACTTTTCTTAGAATCAGGAATACTTTCCGAAAAAGAAATTAAGGCAATTTATGAAGTACAATTTGAGGATTTAGTAAAATATCATTCTCTTGAAGCAAGAACTATGATTCATATGGTAAAAAAAGATGTAATGCCAGCAGTTTTAGCAGAAATAAAAGATACTAAGGAAGCCCTATCAGGTCTTGATAATCCATATTTAAAAAAGAGACTTGATAAATTAAATGAACTGTTACTTAGATTATTTTCAGAAATGGAAATTTTGACAAGTGATTATAAACATTCTGAAACTATAAAAGATATTTTCAAAAGAGCAAAATTTTTAGAAGAAAATATTGTAAAAAGTTTGAGAAGAGTTAGAGAAATATGTGATAATTTAGAAGAAGAAGTGAGTAGGAAAAATTGGACTCTTCCAAGCTACGAAGATATGTTCAATTCATTAAATTAAGGAGTAAAAATGGCTAAATTTATTTTTGTAACAGGCGGTGTTGTTTCGGGAATCGGAAAGGGAATAAGTGCCGCAAGCATAGGAAGATTGTTAAAAGATAGGGGACTTTCAGTTTTTATGCAAAAGTTCGATCCCTATATAAACATTGATCCGGGAACAATGAGTCCCTATCAACATGGAGAAGTTTTCGTAACAAAAGACGGAGCAGAAACAGACCTTGATCTTGGACACTATGAAAGATTTATTGATGAAGAACTTACAAAAAGAGCAAGTATAACAACGGGAAAAGTTTATTCAAAGGTAATTGAAAAAGAAAGACGTGGAGATTATGAAGGCCATACAGTTCAAGTAATCCCCCACATAACAGATGAAATTAAAAATTCCGTTTATAAGGCAGCAAAAGAATCGGGAGCAGACATAGTAATAACTGAAATTGGAGGAACCGTAGGAGATATAGAATCTTTACCATTTTTAGAAGCCATAAGACAAATTCATGCGGAAAATAAAAAAGAAGATGTATTATTTGTCCACACAGTCTTAGTTCCCCAAATACCAGGTTCAGATGAACTTAAAACAAAACCTACCCAACACTCTTTTAAAGAGCTTATGAGTAACGGAATAAAAACAAACGTAATAATAGTGAGAAGCGACGGAGAAATAACAGATTCCATAAAAAAGAAAATTTCCCTATTTTGCGATGTTCCCGTAGAAGCAATAGTTCAATCAGAAAATGTTGATTTAATTTATGAAGTGCCCCTGGTATTTCATCAAAACGGTCTTGACCAATACATTTTAAGAAAATTGGACCTAACTAAGCAACCAGAATCAAATGGCGATTGGGGCAAGATGGTTGAAAGATTTAAAAAGAGCGACAAGGATGTAAATATTGCCCTTGTAGGAAAATATGTAGCCTTACATGACGCTTATCTTTCAGTAAACCAAGCCCTCTTAGATGCAGGCTGGGATATGGGAGCAAATGTTCATATTAAATGGATAAACTCAGAAGACATTACAGAAGAAAATGCAGAAGAATTCTTTAAAAATGTTGATGGTATAATTGTGCCGGGCGGTTTCGGTTCAAGAGGCTTGGAAGGCATGATGATTGCAAGTAAATATGCGAGAGATAAAAAGATACCTTATTTCGGAATTTGTTTGGGAATGCAAATTGCTCTAATAGAAATTGCAAGAAATGCTCTTGGCTTTAGAGATGCACATACAACAGAAGTTGACGCAGGAACACCCTATCCAATAATAGATTTAATGGACTCACAAAAAAATTTGGAAAACTTAGGCGGTACCATGAGACTGGGAAACTACCCTTGTGTAACTGAAGAAGGCACAAAAGCAAGACAACTTTATAAAGAAGAAAAAATTTTAGAAAGACATAGACACAGATATGAATTTAACAATAAATATAAAGGAGAAATGCGTAGAGCCGGAGTTGTTTTCAGTGGAATTAATGAAGATTTAGATTTAGTGGAAATAATTGAACTTAAAGACCACCCGTATTATGTGGCTTGTCAATTCCATCCAGAATTTAAATCAAGACCAAACAATCCCCACCCCTTATTTAAAGGATTTGTAAAAGCATCCTTGGAAAACAAAAAAAATAAATAAAACATTAAAACTTCCTCAGCAATGTGGAAGTTTTTTAAGTTTCAATAATATGATAAAATATAGGCGGAGGAAAAATGTTTAAAATTTTTAAAAAATTAAAAAAGAATACAGAACTTCCGTCAATTTACTACGAGCTTAAAGCTGCAGAAAATGCAGAAGATTATAAATTAAAATTTCCAAATAACAACGATTATAAGGGATATGACTACGGAGAATATGAATATAAAATCCTGACGGGCAATATAAAAGTAGAGCAAAAAAACACCACTGAACTTAACCTTGCTTTAGATGATTACTATTTAAAAAAAGAAGATTCCTTAAAAAAAATAGACGAATTTTTTAAAAATCACAGAGCTTTAGAAACTATGGACGGTTTTCAATACCATGTTTTTAGAGAAGATTATTTTGATGAAAACAGACTTTCGGGTCTTGCAACAAACTTATTAAGACAAGCAAGGCAAGTAGAAACAGTAAAATTTGCCATACTTTTGAGCAGGTATTTTGACTTAAGTCAAAAAGAAGCCTTAATTGAACTTATATATGAATACGGAACATTTCCGGATTTTACCTATTACAGCTTACTTGTACTTAAACCTATGGACTTATATTTTGCAGCCATGGAATATTATAAAGAAAACACCTTTTCCTACGGGAGCAAAATTGTGGAAAAAATGGAGGAAAAATGAAATTAGGTCAAAGACAAAACTTAAAAGTAACAAGAATAAAAGAACAGGGAGCCTACTTAAGCGACGGACAAGAAGAAGTATTGCTGCCTAAAAAAGAAACAGAAGATTTAAAAGAAAATGATCAAGTAAATGTATTTATTTACAAAGACTCAAAAGACAGACTTATAGCAACAAAAAGACAAACAAAAATAGAAGTAGGTCAGATAAAAGAACTGGAAATAGTTGCAAAATCAAAAGTAGGATATTTTGCAGACATGGGACTTGAAAAAGATATATTTCTTCCTTACAAAGAAGTAATGGGTAGAATAAGAGTAGGAGAAAAATACCTTTTCTATATGTACGTTGACAGAGACCGCCTATGTATAACAATGAAACTTGGAGAACACCTTTTAAGAAACGATCATTATAAAGTAAACGACATGGTAGAGGGAACAATATATGCCCTTGAGAGAGGCCTAGGGGCTTTTGTAGCCATAGAAAATAAATATGATGGGTTTATACCTCAAGAAGAATTAAAGGGCGCCTACAGGGTAGGAGACACTATAGAAGCAAGGGTACAAAGAATACTAAGAGATAAAAAAATTACCCTTACCATAAGAGAAAAAGCCTATAAGCAAATAGGAGCAGACGCAGACGAAATATTAAAACTCATAAAAGAAAATGGCGGAACTTTAAACTTAGGAGACAAGTCAGACTCAGAAGAAATAAAAAAAATCACAGGCTTATCAAAATCCGCATTTAAAAGAGCCTTGGGACATCTTTATAAAAATGAATTTGTAGACTTATATCCTGAAAAGGTGGTATTAAGAGATTGATAGGAAAAATAATTGACTATGACCACAAGGGCTTTGGATTAGTAAAAGAAGAAGAACCAGTTTTTTTAGACGGAGGAGTCATAGAAGACCTAGTAGACTATAAAATAATAAACTCAGGAAAAATAAAAAGAGGGCAAATAAATAAAATAATAAAGCCCTCTATTTTTCGTGTAAAAAGTCCCTGTCCCTACAGCAAAGAATGTGGTGGATGTCCTCTAATGGAAACCGACTATAAAAAAGAACTTGAATGGAAAAGAGAAAAAGTAAGAAATAATCTCTTAAGAATAGGGAAAATAGAGACGGAAATAGAAGAAATATTGGGCATGGAAGACAACCTTCACTACAGAAACAACATGCAATTTAAAATAGAAGATGGGAAAATCGGACTCTACTCAGGAAAAACAAAAAAAATAGTAGAAATAAAAAAATGCATAATACAAAAAGAAATAGGAAACGACATACTCAAAATTTTCCAAAAATTTGCAAAAACTACAAACATAAAAACCCTGGGCATAAGAACAAACTACAAAAACCAAGCAATGGTCATAATGGTAGCAGATAGTCCCATAAAAAAACTCAACAATATAATAAATGAACTCTTGGAATTAAACGTGGTAAGCATTTATGAAAACATAAACAAATCATTAAAATATCACTACGGACAAAAATTCAAACACATATATGGACAAAAAAGTCTGGAAGACAAAATATTTAACATAAAATATCAGCTTTCACCCCAAAGCTTTTTTCAAGTAAATCCAAGACAAGTAGAGAACTTGTATAAAAAAGCAATCGAAAATCTCAACTTAGAAAAAAAAGATAAAGTCCTTGACCTATATTCAGGCATAGGAACCATAAGTCTAAGCCTTGCAGACAAAGTAGAAGAAGTATTAGGAGTAGAACAAGTAGAAGAAGCAGTAGAAGACGCAAGAAAAAACGCCGAAGAAAATCAAATAAAAAACGCAAGATTCATATCAGGAAAAGTAGAAAACATAATAGACAAAATAACAGAAGAAAAAGTCTATAACAAAGTCATACTTGACCCGCCAAGAAGCGGAGTAGAAAAAACAGTCTTAGAAAGGCTCTTAAAACTTGAACCAGAAAAAATAAGCTATATATCATGTAACCCATCAACCCAAGCAAGAGATTTAAAAATATTAAAAGAAAAATATAAAGTAGAAAAAGTAATGCCCATAGACATGTTTGCCCACTCAAGTCATGTGGAGTGCATAGCGTTGATACAAAGAGTGAAATCGTGAAAATCCTGCATTTTAAGCAGTTTTACAAGCATTATGTCTTTAATGAAGATGGCGATGGAGGAAGAAAAAAAGTCCTAAAAAATTATATTGATGTTTATGTTTGCATTGATATGGTGTGTGGAGATACAAAGAATGAACTGGAAAGTGAGGAATAAGAAATGATTAGCTGGATAATAAAAATAATCTTGTTTCCAATTAGCTTGGCATTAAGTATCCTCACAGCATTTCTAACATTTTTACTTGGTATCGGAACAGCCCTACTATATTTGCTGATGATGTTTTGCATTTTTGGAGCAATTGCATCTTTTCTGCAAAAAGAAGTTACCATCGGAATAGAAGCATTGATTATTGGATTCTTGGTTAGTCCATATGGAATACCAATGGTTGGAGCAACAGTTATAGCTTTTTTGCAAGGTATCAATGAAGCAATAAAATCAATCTAAAAAATTTCATAAAAATGGTTACCAAAGGCGATAGAAGAAAAAACTATCGTCTTTTTCTTTGTAAATTTTTAAGAAGGGAGGTGATCCTGCATGGACTTTGACTATTTCTATAACAGAGAAGCGGAAAGATTTAACTTTCTGAAAGTGCCTGAAATATTAGTAGACGGAGAAGAATTTAAGGGACTGTCTGCTGAAGCAATCATCCTATACTCCATGCTTTTGAAACGCACAGGAATGTCCTTTAAGAATAACTGGGTGGACAAGGAAGGCAGAGTATTTATCTATTTTACTGTTGAAGAAATTATGAGAAGAAGAAATATCTCAAAGCCGACAGCTATAAAAACATTGGACGAGTTAGACAGCAAAAAAGGAATAGGACTGATTGAAAGAGTAAGGCTTGGACTTGGTAAGCCGAATGTCATTTATGTTAAAGATTTTATGAGCATAATAGCGGTAAAAGAAAATGACTTTCAGAAGTCAAAAAACTTAACTTCAGAAGTAAAAGATTTTAACCTCAGAAGTAAAGAAAATGAACTTCAGGAAGTTCAAAATGTTGACTCTAACTATATAGAGAATAATAAGAGTAAGTATAGTAAGAGAGAATATAGTTTTGGGGAAAACGGACTTGGAACATTTCAAAATGTCTTTTTAAAGGACGAAGATATAGGTGAATTACAAATAATAATGGCAGGAGAGCTTGATAACTACATTGAGAGATTATCAACCTATCTTCAAAGTACCGGAAAAACATATAAAGACCATAAAGCAACAATCCTTTCTTGGTTTTATAAAGATCAGGGAAGTAAGAAAAAAACCAATATCCCTACATGGGAGGAATATAACAAGGGAGTACATTTATGATTAAAGAATTAGAAAAAGTGATGATAGAAGATGTGGAATACAGCTTCAATCCTGAAAAAGAATACATCAAAGACGGACACGCCTACTGTAAAGTGTGCCATGAAAGAAAAGATGGAAAAGCATTAGAATTTTTCGGAAAGCAGATGATATTTAAGACAGCTTGTAAATGCGATAGAGATAGAGAAGCAAAAGAAAAAGAAAGACAAAAGCAGCTTGAAATCGAGAGATTAAAAAGTATCTGCTTCACATCCATGATTCAATGGGCATATACCTTTGAAAACTATGAGGGAAAAGAAAATCAGAGTCTTATCATCGCAAAGAATTTTGTAAAAGACTATGAGCTGATGAGAAAAGAAAATATCGGACTCCTATTCTATGGTTCGGTGGGTAGCGGAAAGACCTATCTTGCCTGCTCTATTGCCAATGCTCTGATTGAACAGTATCAGATAAGCGTTAAGATTAGAAACTTTGCACAGATAATCAACGAACTGCAAAAAGGCGGATTTGACCTTGATAAAAACGCATATATCGAATCCCTTGTAAATACTTCCGTTCTTATCTTAGATGATTTAGGAATTGAAAGAGATACAAGCTATGCCAAAGAGCAGGTATATAACATTGTGAATAACAGGTACTTAAAGCATAAGCCGACAATCTTTACTACAAATCTTTCATACAGCCAAATTGAAAACTGTACGGAGAGTGTGGAATACCAAAGAATTTACTCAAGAATTATTGAGATGTGTATTCCTGTGATGGTACTTGGAGAAGATTACAGGAAAGTTATTCAGGAAGAAAAATTAAAGAGGAATAAAGAAAGATTACTGACTGGAGGTGAGAGAACTTGATCAATGAAGAAATCGCAAGAAAAACGCTTAACATGGAAGTGAAAGCTGCTAAAGTAACAGGAAAGCTAATTCTGAACTTATTAAAGAAACTGATGAAAGAGGCTGAAAAACTTGGAGGACTGGAAAAGCTGGTTAATGCTAACGGAAATGAAGTAAAGCTCAAAGATATGGTTAAAAAGGGACAGCTTGAAGAAATTCCGGTAGAAGAAGCAGAGCTGAAGGAACTGAAAAAAGAGCTGAACAGATATGGGGTAAAGTTTTCAGTAATGAAAGATAAGGAAAGCGGTAAATACTCCGTATTCTTTCAGGCAAAAGACATGAAAGTCATGGATAAAGCCTTTAAACACGCTCTTTCGGAATCAGAAAAGAAAACGGAAAGAAAAGAATCTATCCACAAGAATATTGAGAAGTTCAAGGAGATGGCAAAGAACTCTCTTTCTAAAGATAAAGTTAAGAATAAACAAAAGGAGCAGAGCCTATGATAGATAAGATACTAAAAGACATCAAAGGCTTATTTAAGGTGCAAGATAAGGCAAAGTTTCTAAAGCAGAACATTCCCTACCTTGCATTTTTCTATTTTGGCAATATCTTTTCTCATCATGTAAGAGCCTATACTGGTGGCGATGTGATAGACAAAACCTTCCAAGGAATATTAGAGCTTAATACCATGAGCTTTATTCCAAGTATTCATCCTTCTGACATTTTAATGGGCGTGGGAGTGGCAGCTATAATTAAATTTATTGTCTATACCAAAGGCAAAAACGCAAAAAAGTTTAGACAGGGGAAAGAGTATGGATCAGCACGATGGGGAACGAGAAAAGATATAGAGCCATATATGGATGAAAAGTTCCAAAACAATATCTTGCTTACCCAAACTGAACGATTAACAATGAATGGAAGACCTGCTAATCCAAAGTATGCAAGAAATAAGAATGTACTTGTTATTGGTGGTTCTGGCTCCGGAAAGACGAGATTTTATGTAAAGCCAAATCTAATGCAAATGCACTCGTCATATTGCGTTACAGATCCAAAAGGCACAATAGTCATTGAGTGTGGGAAGATGCTTGAAGATAATGGCTATGAGATAAAAATCTTAAATACCATCAACTTCAAAAAGAGTATGAAGTACAATCCCTTTGCCTATCTCAAAAGTGAAAAAGACATCCTCAAATTAGTGCAGACAATTATTGCAAACACTAAGGGAGAGGGTGAAAAAGCAGGTGAAGATTTTTGGGTGAAAGCCGAGAAACTCTACTATACGGCTTTGATAGGTTATATTTTTTATGAAGCTCCAAGAGAAGAAAAGAACTTTGCGACACTACTGGATATGATAGATGCTTCAGAAGTTAGGGAAGATGATGAAACATATATGAATCCCATTGATAGACTATTTGAAGCATTGGAAAAGAAAGAGCCTACGCACTTTGCGGTAAAGCAATATAAGAAATATAAACTGGCAGCAGGAGTAATAGAATTAAGGAGAACACTTAATCACTGTTTTAGTGAAATATGTACTTCTTAATTCTTTTTTATTTAAGAAATTAAGAGGAAGGAGGAAAAAGTGAGGAATTTTGAAAAGATAACAGCACTCTATGAGAGATTAAGTCGAGATGATGAACTTGAAGGAGAAAGTAACTCAATCGTTAATCAAAAGAAAATACTTGAAGAATATGCAAGTAAGAATAATTTAACCAACATCATCCATTTTACAGATGACGGAATAAGCGGGACACAGTTTGATAGACCAGGCTTTATGGAAATGATGAATGGAGTAAATACTGGAAATATCGGTTGTATCATCGTAAAGGATATGAGTAGACTCGGCAGAGATTATCTCAAAGTCGGTCAATGTATGGAGATATTAAGACAAAAGGGCGTAAGACTGATTGCTATCAATGACAATGTAGACAGCTTTTACAGAGAAGATGATTTTACCCCTTTTAGAAATATTATGAATGAATGGTATGCAAGAGATACTTCAAGAAAAATACAATCTACATTCAGATCAAAAGGAGAAAGCGGAAAGCATACGGCAAGCACACCACCTTATGGCTACATCAAAGATAAAAAAGACAAAGATAAGTGGGTTGTAGATGAAAAAGCAGCCGAGATAGTAAGACGAATATTTAATCTCACAATGGACGGAGCAGGACCATATAAAATAGCAAAGATACTGGAAGCAGATAAGATAGATATACCTGCTTATCATCAGCAAAAAATGGGATATGGATTACATCAAAGCAAAAACTTTGAATATCCTTATCGTTGGTGTAGTTCCACAATTGCCAGTATTTTAAAGAAAAAAGAATACTTAGGGCATACAGTTAACTTTAAAACAAGAAAGCATTTCAAGGATAAGAAAAGTAAATATGTATCCGAAGATAAATGGCTCATCTTTGAAAATACTCACGAAGCAATCATAGACCAAGAAACCTTTGATAATGTGCAAAGGATAAGAGGAAATGTAAAAAGGTATCCTGATGGTTGGGGCGAATATCACCCACTAACAGGACTGATGTATTGTGCAGATTGTGGAAGCAAGATGTATGTTCATAGGACAAATAACTATAAGAATATCCCTTATTATGTTTGCAGTAATTATAAGAAAGTGCCTTGCGGAACGCTATGTCCATCAGCTCACAGGATAAAAGCAGAAGTAGTCTTAAACCTTATCCAAGAAACATTAAAAGATATAAAAAATTATCTTAATGAAGATAATGAAGCCTTTACCCGTTCCATTCAAAATGAAATGGAAGAAAAGGAAAAAGTAGAGATAGAAAAACAAAGAGTAAGGCTAATTAATAATAAGTCGAGGATACAAGAGTTAGAAAGGCTTATGTGCCGTATTTACGAGGATATGATACTAGAAAAAATACCAAGTAGTAGATATGAGATACTTAATAGCCAATACGAAACAGAGCAAAGAGCCCTAAGTAAAGAGATTGAAGACTTAGAGCTTGAAATATCAAGATATGAGAATGAAACAGATAAGGTAAGAAAATTCATATCCCTTATTAGTCGTTATGAAAACTTTGATGAACTCACAAACTCAATGATAAATGAGTTTGTAGAGAAGATCATCATTCATGAAAGGGATAGAAAAGGCAGTCAAACATCAAAACAAAAGATAGAAATATATTTTAACTTCATAGGGAATTATGAAGTTCCAAAAGAAGAATTAAGCGAAGAAGAAAGATCAAAACTTGAGGAAGAAGAACGAAAAATTAATGAGAGAAGGGACAGACTTCATCAAAATTATCTAAAGCGTAAAGCAAATGGAAAACAACAGGAGTATGAGGAAAGGTATAAGGCAAGACGAGAGCAGAAAAACAGGAGAATTTAAAGGTTTAGAAAAAAATAGGTATATTAGTAAGCTATTATGAGAAGATTAAAAGTGATACGTTTACTATATAGTTTATATGATGATCATATGTCGAAAAATAAAAGGCTCACTTACTACCTACTATGGAAATTTTTAAATCCTTATAATTTCCTTATTTTTTTCTCCTAAAATTACATACGTAAAGAAATGATAAGGAGGAAAATATACTATGGATGATTTTATATTACAAACTAGAAATCTATCAAAGCAGTTCGGGAAACAAAAAGCGGTGGACTGCGTTAATATCAATGTTCCAAGAGGAAAAATTTATGGATTATTGGGACCAAACGGAGCCGGAAAGTCCACTCTTCTCAAAATGATTTGCGGTATGATTACACCTACATCTGGTGACATCATATTCAATAATAATCCTTGGAATCGTTCAAATCTCTCTGAAATTGGTGCATTGATTGAAAATGCACCACTATATCCAAACTTAACTGCCTATGAAAATTGTCGTGCACGATCAATAGCTTTAGGGATTGAAGAAGAGCGAATTCAAGAAGTTTTGCAGATTGTCGGTCTTACTAATACAGGGAAAAAACGTACTGGACAATTTTCAATGGGAATGAAACAGAGATTAGGAATCGCTTTGGCTTTACTTAGTAATCCAAAACTTTTAATTCTAGATGAACCAACGAATGGTCTTGATCCCATTGCAATAAAGGAATTGAGAGAACTTATTAGAGGTTTTTCACAACAAGGAACTACTGTAATTCTGTCTTCTCATATTTTATCTGAAGTCGAACATATTGCAGATCATATTGGAATCATTGCATCAGGACATTTAGGTTATCAAGGTGCATTTGATTCTAAAATGGATTTGGAGCAACTTTTTATGAAAGTTGTTAGTAATCAGCAAGGAGGCTTCAATGAGTAATTCAAATATATTAATGGCCGAGTTCTTGAAAACAAAAAGAACTGCAACAAGAAGAATTGCTATTGCCAGTCCTCTTTGCTTAGCACTAATGGCTATTGTTCAACAAGGTTATTTTTCCTTGAATTTATTTAACTGGTACTATGTAGTTTTTTTACCTGCTACATTCGCATTGATCAGTGCAACAGCTGTTAATATAGATAACGGAAAGCACGGACTTCGTGCAATCCGTTGTCTACCAGTTTCTCAAGGAAAAATATGGAGCTCTAAACTTTTGGTTGTATTAGGATATGCTCTTCTTTCCTGTTTTCTATTAAGTGTTGCTGTGGTTTGTATACCATTTATTTTTAGTTTGTTTGGAATTAATCAGATTAAGCAATTAAGTATTGCTTCAATATTTTTAGGGATTATAGTCATGTTTATCACAACCATGTGGCAAATCCCTTTTAGCTTTATAATTTCAAAAAAATTAGGGGTGATCTTTTCGGTAGTGGTCAATTTAGCTATTTCTTTTTCAGGTGTGTTTTTAGCACTAAAACCATATTGGATGTTTTGCCCATGGGCATGGGTAAATCGTTCCATGATTTCTATTTTAGGGCTTTTACCTAATGGTTTGCCTGTTGAAGAAGATTTGATTTATACACAATCTTATGATGTTTTAATTGCAATTGTTGCATCTGTGGTACTAACGATGGTTTTGTCCATTGTTTCCACCACCCTTTATAAAAAATCAGAAGCGAGGTGATTTTGATGTTGAAATGTTTACATTCTCATATTTATAAAATAGTAAAAAGTCCGCTATTTTATATAACCATTCTTTGGCCAATTATTTGTGTAGGACTTTTTATCGCTTATTATTCTGTTTCTTCATGGAGTATTGAACAAAATATATCTGGATTTTTTCAAGCCTTATCCTTATTTATGGATTGCTTGGTTGTCATGTTGTGTACTGGTATTGTTCAGCAGGAACAACGTGCGGGTTCTTCTTTTAATATTTTATGTGTTGGAAAATCAAGAATTCAAATGCTAATATCACTTGTTATTTTATTGGTTATTATGACAGGTCTTAGTTTAATCATTGCTGTTGCTGGGTTTGCTTTGCTGTATGGAAAGATGATTACCATATCCTACGTCTTGACTACTATTCTTATGCTTATTCCACTTATTTGCCTAGTTTTTATCCATCTATTTATCGCTTTTAAATTTGGTACGTCATGGTCAATAGGTTCTGGAGTCATTTTTATTCTGGTTGGGGCTTTAGGATGTACTGGACTTTTGGATAAGTTTTGGTATTACCTTCCGCCAACATGGGCAGCTAGATTTTCATCTCTAATGATTCTAGATACTTTTCATACAGATTATATTCTTAAGATTGCAGCTGAGCTGAGATATGGTCTATTGATATGTATCATAGTAACCATTGCACTTGTTACTTTAATTCCTATATGGTTTAATAAATGGGACGGTAGAGCCGATAATAGTGATGAATAATATTAAATTATTTAAAAGTTCAAGATTTCCACATCATACTATGATTTTGAATGATAAGAGTGGTCTCATAATATGAGTACTCTTTTTGGCTCAGACTAGATTTAATGAAAGGAGAGGTGAATATATGGGTCAAAACATACTTGTAGTTGATGACGATGAGCAAATTAGATCTGTTATTGAAACAAGTTTAAAGCGTGCTCAATTCTCTGTATATACTTGTGCCTCAGCAAAAGAAACTTTAAGTTTATCTCTCGATCAATTTGATTTGATGATTTTCGATGTGATGATGCCCGACATGGATGGCTTTGAACTTTGCAGAAATGTCCGTGAAAAAGTAGATTGTCCAATCTTATTTCTTACAGCCAAATCCACAGAAGCAGATGTCGCTGAGGGGTTAGCACTTGGCGGGGACGATTACATTCGCAAGCCTTTCACACCATTGGAATTAGTCAGTCGAGTAAAAGCACATCTAAGAAGGGAAGAGCGTGTTCATCATTCTTACCTATCTTTTGGAGATATTCGTTTTCTCTTAAATGCCAAAGAAATACAAATAAAGGGAGAAACTATCAAGTTCACAAAAATGGAATATGAAATTTGCGAACTCTTAGCTAGACATAAGGGACAAGTTTTTTCACGAGAACATATTCTCGAACAAGTCGGTGGATTTTGGACAGAATCTGAGTCTGCAGCTATAGTTGAACATATAAAAAATATCAGAAAAAAATTTTCAACTTATCAACTTGATCCAATTAAAACAATTTGGGGAGTCGGTTACAAATGGGAATAAAAAATTTATATTCTAAGAAAAATACACTAAGGAAAATATTATCTATATATTCCTTAGTGTTCATAGGTATAATTTGTTTTCTTTTTCTTTTATTGGTTATCGGTTTCCACTATGGAGTTAGACATGATTTATATACTTTTGCCAACCACGAAGAAAAACAAGTTGAAATCTTAAAGGAAAAAATCATTTCTAGCCAAAATTTCAACTCAACTTGGGTGCCTGATAATATTGGCTATATTCAGCTAAACAACGAAAATGAAGTTATCAATTCAAACATGAATATAGAGGATCAAGAGAATGCTCTAGACTATTTAGATGGAAAACAAATCCCTTTTTCTAAAGGTTATTTTTCAAAAGTTGTATACAATAATAGAGTCTGCGTCTTTAAATACAGAATAGGTGTATTGTATTCTTCAGATTGGGCAAATGCACATCTGCCAAGAGTAGAATCACTTTTTATTTTCATAATTGCTCTTACGCTTCTTATTCCAACCATGTGGTTTGCAAAGTCTGTTACCAGACATATTTATAAAGACGTATTACCGCTACAAAAAGCTCTTGTTTCCATAGGAAATGGAGATCTAAATATACCTGTCCCTTCCTCCCTATCAATATCAGAGTTTAGAGAGCTAGGGAACCTTATGGACCACATGCGTGTTGATCTAAAGGTAACATTAGAAGAACTTTGGAATAGCGAGCATAAAATAAGAGAACAAACAACCCAAATGCTGCATGATTATCGTTCTCCGTTGACCGTTGCTCGTGCAAATGCTGAGTTTATGAAAGAAGATCTTAGTCAATTAACTCTATTCCTATCTGACAAGGATAAAGAAAAAATGAATGAAAATCTATTGAAATATACTGAATCCATTATTTTTAATTTGAATCGATTAGAAGAGGTAGCAGATAGATTGCAACTACAACTTAGTAATGAAAATAACGAACAACTAGTCAAGGAACCATTGCCATTAGATAGTTTAAATCTCAAAATAAATCAAGAAGGACATATATTAAGTGAGCAATATGGGAATGAGTGGAAAAGCCAATTTCAAGATACAGATGATTATACAATCACAGAGGAAAGTGCAATTCATCAAGCCTTAACTAATATTATCATTAATGCCTGTGAGCATGGTCATTCACCCCAATCAATTCATCTAACATTTATCGTTTCAAATGGGAAAGCCGAATACAAAATCACAAATTCTGGATCACATTTTTCAGATGCTGCCTTAGTCCACGCAACTGACAAAGGCTTTTCTGAAAAAAAGAATTACACACAAACTATAAAAGGTGTCGGATTGTATTTTACAGCAAGAGTAATACGAGAAAATGGTGGAGAACTATATCTGTCTAACACTCCAGAGGGATATGCCTGTGTACAAGTTATAATTCCAGTAGTTAAAAAAAGCTAAGGCTTCAAACTCAATATAAGCGATACATTTTCCTGTTATAAAGAATAAATGGTATTAGGCTTATCAATAGTAAAAAAATACTTAATAATGTGGGAGGAACATCGGAGTAAGAATTGAGTTTGGACAATATACAGTATTTTTTGTAGAGATACCTATAGTTTGCAAAATTGAAAAGGCTGTAAAATAAAAATAAACAGGAACAGTTTGATTACAATATTATGAATTAACGTTAGGATAAAAATATTTTTGGTATAATATCTATATACAAACCACGGAGGTTGGCATATGAGGTATTATGAAAGTAAGGAAGAATTAAAAAAGGAGAATTTATGAAAAATACGAGAAAATGCCCAAAGTGTGGAGGAAGTGATATTTTATTTGTGCCAGGATCTGCTGGAGCTTATGGAACTGGAAATAATATTATGACTGGGCATACAATTATGTCGGCAGTGTCTGTTGATAGGTATATTTGTACTGCCTGTGGTTTTAGCGAGGAGTGGATTGACCTTGACTACATGGATAAATTAAAAAAGAAATATGATGAAATTTAATTAAATTTGCAAAAATACGTTATGCTATAAGATAGAGATAAGACTTGTTTCAGAAAATAGAAATATTTTTTGTTAAGGAGATATAATGAAAAAACTGCAATGTTAATTGATGGTTCATCTATAATATACGAGGAGATAAAGAAAACTTTTCACGCTGAGAGGATAAATAAATTATGTTTATGAATAATAATCCAATATCATTAAAAAAACGAATGAAAGAATTGTTTTTTGATTATCTACTTATTCTTTTGTATTTAGCATTGTTATTTGGAGTAAGCATGGCAGTTTATCATCTGTTTTTTAAAGGGATTCCAAAAATGAATGAACTACAATCACAATTAATTGCGTTATTAACATCAGTTATTCCAATCATTTTGATTTTTGCTTATTTGGATTATTCAAAAGATGGGAGTTTTGGTAAACGCAAAGCGGGGTTAAAACTTGTTTATAAACATAAATCTTTAAAAGCAAGCTTTATAAGAAACATAATCAAATTTTTACCATGGCAAATAGGACATATGAGTACGATTCATGGAATTTATACTGACTTTGATGTATGGGCTATCGTCTTGTTTTTTATAGGCATGGGATTTGCTGTACTGCTATTATTAATGGGTCTAATACGTAATGATAAAAGACATTTGGGTGATTTGTTGGCAAATACCCAAGTACAAAATCAATAAAAATATTTTTGCTATAATACTACTATGCAACCAATAGACTAAGAATAGAAAATGAAAAAACTGGGTATAATAATATAGAAAATTTGATTACTTTTAAGGAGATTATTATGAAAAGTTTAAAGTGGTATACCATAGCTACTTGTATTTGGATATTTATATTTCCTATAACAGGAATAACTGGGTGGGCTTTTATGATTAGTGGTCCAATTGTTATAGTTGGAAGCATCGTGAAATTTGTGTTCAAATTATTTAGAATAGATCTGTATTGGTTAACTAAACCTAGCTTTGGTTTAGGAGTTTTACCAGACCTAATTATTTCTGTAATTGTTGGATTTTTACTAACTATTATTGGGATAGGGTTATGGAGAATTACTAAGAGATTATATCAATGGTTAGTCTTAATAAAGCCTGAGAATTGTTAGATTTAATTATGAAGAACATTTTAATTCATGGGTTGGGTCAAGATGATAAAAGTTGATATTTAAATGAGAGTTACTTTTATTGAAAATTAATGAAGGTAACTATTAAACTGGAGGTTCAAAATGAGAAGAAGATTTGCATTTATAACTATTATTTTTGTTTTTTTAATAGTTCTCACTTCTTGTAAGAGCAAGAAAAAAGAAGATAAGATTGAAATATTTGATTCTAACAATGTAAAAATTGCTGAAACAGAAAAACAAGATGAGTTAGATTATTTTAGTGATTTTATAGAAATGAGTGTAGAAAATGTTAATGATAAAAAATTCGAAAATTATTTTAAAGAAATACCTGACGATGCAATAAAATCTTATCATCTTATATTTACCAACGGCAATGAAGGTACAAAGATAGATTTTTATATTTATGAAAATTACCCTTATATTACAATGGAGGGAGTGCCTATGATTACAACTCCATTGACATGGGAACTTTCTAAAGAAGATTTAAAAGAATTTAATGATAAAGTACAAGAATTGAAAGACATGGATAATAAAAGATAAAGCGAAAATTTTAGGATTGTGTAAATAGAATAATTAAAAGTAGCCTAGGCGATAGAAATTAAAAACTCTATCGTCTTTTTTAATGCGAGAAAGGAGTGCTATATGAAAAAATTAGATCAAATAAGACAAGAGTCAAAAGAAATAAAAGATAAAATTGACCATACAGAAGAAAGATTAAGGCAACTAAAAAATCAAGAACAAAAGATATTAAAACAAGACATAGTGAAAAGAAGAAAAGAAAGAACTCATAGGCTCATAACAAGAGGAGCAATCTTAGAAAGCCTTATAGAAAATGCAGAAGAACTAACAGATGAAGAAATAAAAATACTACTAGAAGAAGCAACAAAGACAAAAGAATTTAAAAAAATACTAAGAATAATGATAGAAAATTAGGAAAAATAAAATAATTAAATCTCCCTTAGATTTTCTAAGGGCGCAATTATACACCCTAAAGGGTGCTTGCGTCCTGCGGAGCCAAACCCTGAAGCGACCAACAACCATTCGCTTTTTAAAAGTCAAGGGTAAATAAACTCGCTAACGCTCGCCCTTGACTTTTAAAATTTGAAATGAACAAAACAATTAAGCCGACATACTGAAACAACAAAAATTAATTCAGTAGTCGGCTTTTTTAATTCTATCATTTCAAAACGCTCATTCACAAAGAGGATATAAAAATCTATTAAGCCTCCACCTAAAACAACAAAAAAAGAAAGACTAACTATTAAAAGTCAAGAGGTAAAATGCTAAAAATATAAGAATTGATATTGATAAAAACTGAATAAAAATAAGCATGAAAAAATAC
>NZ_JAUSTN010000009.1:0-50502 GCF_030812875.1 Peptoniphilus koenoeneniae | reverse complement strand
CTAATAACAATATTATACAGCAAACCTGAATAATACTTAGTCGAAAAAGGGTTATAGGTTACCTTTAACAACCTAAATACATTATATAAGGAAGTTTATATGAATCATTATCTTACTGATGAAAAGCCGAGTAAGGCGATTATTAAATTCGCCCTGCCTATGATTATCGGTTCACTTTTCCAACAGGTCTATACTTTAGTAGATTCTGCTGTCGTTGGTAAATACGTTGGCGAAGCAGCACTTGCTTCTATTGGAGCAAGCTTTGCCCTAACTACCATTTTTATTTGTATAGCAGTAGGAGGTGGGGCAGGAGCTTCAGTTCTTATAGCAAGATATTTTGGATCAAGAGATTATAAAAGAATGAAAAGTTCTATTTATACATCCATGATAGGATTTTTATTCCTATCCTTAGCTCTTTCGATATTTGGACTAATATTTTCTGAAAAATTAATGGCTATCTTAAATACTCCTGCAGATATTATGGATATGTCGATTCTTTATTTAGACATTTATTTTTATGGCTTGCCATTTTTGTTTATGTATAATATTATATCAGCCCTCTATCAGGCTCTTGGAGAATCAAAAATCCCCCTATACTTTTTGATATTTTCATCAGTATTGAATGTGATTTTGGATATTTACATGGTTAAAGACTTAGGATACGGTATTAAGGGAGCAGCTTACGCCACCCTCCTAGCCCAAGGTTTGTCAGCTATTTTTTCTTTTGCAATTTTTATAAGGCACTTGAGGAAATTTGATGTGGAAATTGACAGGGTTTTTGACCTTAAGGAGCTAAAACTTGTCACAAATCTTGCCCTTCCATCAATTTTACAACAATCAACCATTACTATCGGTCAGCTTCTCGTTCAATCAGTTGTAAATTCTTTCGGTGTAGAAATATTGGCAGGCTTTTCTGCAGCAATGAGGATTGAAATCCTAATTATAGTTCCAATAACAAGCCTTGGCAACGCAGTTTCTTCTTACACTTCTCAAAATGTTGGAGCGAGAAAACTAGAAAGGATAGGAAAAGGACTAAGAGCATCCTTAAGCTTAACCATTTGTTATTGCCTCTTAGTTTTAATAATACTAAGAATAAATTATCCTGCCATAACGGCTTTTTTTATGAATGAAAACTCTTCAGCTCTTGCCATAAACACAGCCAATGCCTATCTAAAATTCATCGCTTTTTTCTTTATCCTAGTAGGAAGCAAGCACTGTGTTGATGGATCTTTAAGGGGAGTGGGAGATGTAAGAGTCTTCACCCTAGCAAATCTCATAAATCTTTTTGTAAGGGTATCTTTATCTATAACCCTTGCCCATAAAATAGGAGTAGAGATGGTCTGGTACGTAGTTCCCTTAGGTTGGTTAGTTAACCTCATAATTTCATCCATCTATTACGAAATAATTAAAAAAGATGATTTTAGCTTAAAGTTTTAGGAGAGTTAAAGAATTTAAGTCTTTAATAAAGGGAATATATTTTATGAGATGGATAATAAAAATAATCTTTTTCCCAATCAGCTTCCTGCTTAGTATTCTCACTGCCTTTCTGACATTCTTACTCGGAATAGGAACGGCACTGCTATATTTGCTGATGATGTTTTGCATATTTGGAGCAATAGCATCTTTCTTACAAAAAGAAGTTACCATCGGAATCGAAGTATTGATTATTGGATTTTTAGTTAGTCTATACGGCGTACCAATGATTGGAGCATATGTTGCATTAGAAAGTAAGCCTTGTAAATCCCTGAAAGGCTCTAAATCCACTTGATAAATTTCCTTTTCCAAAACGCATTTGTGGATGAAATGGCTCATGTTTCTACACTTTGAAAGTTTTCTTTTCTCTTCAAAAAGAGCTTTTTCTTCTTCAGTTAGTTTAATTTCAAGTCTTTCGTTTCTTATTCTATTTGCCATAGTTAGTTCCTCCTTTGAGTGTATTTCGGGGTCTTAGGGTTCTCCCTAACAAGTTAAAAATTGATAAAAAAAGAAGCAGATCCCAAAGGGCTGCTTCGTCAATTTTTCGTAAGTGTCCGTACACTTACTGTGCTTGCTACAAAAGAACGATTAAGATAGCAAGCATTAAGCATATTTTCAGAACAGTATATCAAATTTAACAAGAGATGGGAAGAGGGAGGCTCATATTTATGGTATAATAGCAAAAAATTATCAAGAAGCGAGACAAAAGGTATGGAGTTAAATAGAAAGAGTATTATCGAAAACGCCTACAATGGGTATATTTTTTCGGAGAAGAAAAATGTTGATAATGCGAAAGTTTATCGTTTTAGAAACGAAACGGGTACAGGAGAAATGCGTTGTTATGATTTGCTTGAAGGAATTCAATTATCTTATAACAACTTAAATATGGGAACAACACATCAAAAAATAACACCTAAAGAAGGAATCTTACAAATTGATCATTGCCTTGAAGGGTGCTATGAATTTAAGTTGGAAAATAATGAACGCGCATTTATTGGGAAAGGAGATTTAAGTGTTTTAGAACTTGGGAAAGTACCGTTTGAAAACTCTTGTATTCCCATGAAAAAATATGTTGGGCTTTCTCTTTTTATTGATATGAGTATAGCACAAAAGTCCATTTCAAAATATTTTCCATATGGAAATATAGATTTGTTTGAAATGCGGGATAAGGTGTGCAAAAATGGGGCGGCGTTAATTATCCGCTCTCGTCATGAAATCAATCATATTATTGGTGAATTATATAGGGTTGATGAGAGGATACAGCTTCCATATTCAATAATTAAAACAATAGAACTATTACTATTTCTGAGTTTAGTTGAAAGTAAAGACACACATAAACTTCCATCCTTTTCTGAGCCTGTGTACGAAGCAACTCAAGAATGCTACAAAGCTCTTATGGAAAATCCTTTTGACAGATATTCTATTTCTGAACTGGCAAAAAAATATGCAATTTCTGAATCAAGTCTTAAAAGATGTTTTGCTTATATAACCGGAAATTCAATAGGCAGTTTCATTAAAAAAAACTTGTCTTGAAGCGGCAGCAGAGTTACTAATTCATAAGTCAAGTATGTCTATCGGAGAAATAGCGGATTTAGCAGGATACTTAAATCAAGGCAAGTTTTCTTCAGCTTTTAAAAAACATTTTGGAGAGCCACCACCGGAGATAGGCACTATAAGGGCCTATCTCCGGTGGTGGCTCTCCAAAGAGGGCATTATTGCCCCCCCAGTTGAACTGGGGGATTTTATCATTCCTATTCGGTGCCATAAAATGGGCGCCAGAGAAAAATTCCCTGACGCTCGCTTCTTGCCCAACTAAACATGATTGCTATTATGTAGAAAAAAGCAAGGGGATTTTCGAATATGTCGAAATATTTTCCTTCTGCTTTGCTAAGCACAAGAGAAAGAAGATGATATTTCAATAGTTTATAGAGGAACTTCTCTAAACAGAATGATTTGTTATATCGTTTTTATTGATTTTTTTTGCTGTGCCCACTTCCGATATTCAGAAGGATATAGACCAGTACTTTTTTTGAAGTCTCTTGAAAAACGACCAGCATTACTATATCCAACAGCCAGAGCAATTTGCTCAATTGAAAAATCGGTGGAGCAAAGGAGATTTTCTCCCTGAGATAAACGCCGCTGTTGAATATATTCCGTAATGGTGCAGCAATAGACCTGCTTAAATGTAATTTTCAACTTTGTTGTTCCCATGCAGGCAATGCGCGCTAGTTTATCTAAAAGAATTTTTCTGTTGTAATGATCGTTGATATACGCAGCGACATTTTCAAGAGATTTTATATCCTGTGATGAAATACGGACTTTCCCTCTTTCTGGACTCTTTTTGTTATGTTCGACAATCAAAGCTACTGCCTCGAAAACTTTACTTTGGAAGAATAGTTTTGCGGCCATTCCATCTCCATTATAATTCCAGATTTTGCGTAACAGAGAAACCATTTCAGGGAAATCATTTGCTTGATCAATCTCGCGAAATGCTTCATCTGGATTTATATATTCATCTGGAAATGCTTCTTTTAGATACTTTTCATAGTAAGCAGGCATAATCTCTATACCAATCGTCCGAATTGGTATGTTTTTATGAAAAATTGCCTTGTATGGGTGCTGGCCTCCAAAGAATGTTTTTATACATCCCGCGGTAAGGCGCCGGTAAGGCATGATTTCTTCACCAGATACAGATTCGTAATAGGTGATGCTTAGGCTCTCCGGCCAGTTTAGGCTTTCCTGATCGAAAAATTCATCCTCGTAAAAATAGAAATCATGTATTTTGATATTAAATAGGTTTTTTTCACCGTATATCCAATAAATTCCCTCTCCAAATGATTCAGGCAAACAATAAAAGTTTCCAATAGAGCTAAATTTTCCATTTGGTGGCATTTTCTGAAAACCACTTTTTATCAACATAGTATTGAATTGAGCAGCAATATCGGACATAATCATCCTCCTCAGACACATTAGACATACTTTCAGACACATCGGACGACAATGGGCTGAATGTGTTGCGAAAGCAAATCAGTTCATGTATAGTTTTTTACAGCGGTTAGCTGGAACTAATCAAAGCCTACCACATTGATTTTAGAAAGTCAAATGTGGAATATATCAAAATGGAGGAACAAAAAATGTCTAACACGAAATCCGGTCTTTCTGTCAAAGAACTTATCGTAACAGGTGTCTTTTCCGCAATTATCTTTATCTGTATCAGCCTTAGCGGTGGTGTGTTTGCGATGATGCCAGCACTCACTTTCTACTATCCTGTCGGTGCTGCTCTTCTTGCTGGTCCAGTGTATTTGCTTATGGTTGCGAAAGTACCAAAGAAAGGCCCCATTTTTATTGCAAGTGCGCTTATGGCAATCTTTTGCTTTGTAACAGGTATGCACATTGGAATGACAATCGGCTATTTAATTGGTGGAGTACTTGCAGAAATTGTCGCACACACTGCAAATTATAAAAGCAAAAAAATGAATATTCTTTCGTATGTATTCTTTTGCTTGGGTGGAACTGGCACATATATTGCATATTTTATTAACCCGCAAACATGGGTAAATACTATGCTGGAAAAAGGAACGACACAGGAATATCTTGATAGTATGCTTGCATCTACCAGTTGGATTGTACTTGTAACAATGTTGATCGGAACAATAGTGATTGCTTTGCTCAGCGGTTTTGTTGGAAGCAAGCTATTAAAGAAACAGTTTGAAAAAGCGGGTATCACAGCATGAATATACAGTACACAAAAATTCATAGTGGATTGTGTACGTTTGATCCACGTACAAAAATCTTGTTACTTGCAATCACTGTATTTGCCGCAACGATGGCTCCATCGTTGCGGCATGTATGGCTATTAGTGTTATTCATCACACTTTTTGGATGCACATGCGGGAAAGCCAAACGCTCTTTATGCCATCTGATCTTTTTTGCTTTATTTTATTTACTGACCCTTTACGTTCTCTCTCTTGAAACGGGTGTTGTATATACGATGTTTGTCGCATGGATGGGGCTTTTCTACAAAGTGTATCCTTGTGCAATGCTCGCTGGAATCATACTGTCCACAACGAGAGTAAATGAATTTCTGACAGCAATGAATAAAGCACATCTTTCTAAAGGAATATACATTCCGTTGGCGGTTATGTTGCGATATATTCCGACAATTCAAGAAGATTGGCACTATATCAAAGACGGTATGCGTTTAAGAGATGTATCACTTTCTTTTAAGGGTTTTATTCATCACCCTGGGATGACAATTGAGTGTTTGTATGTCCCGCTTTTAATGACTGCGTCCAAGGCAGCTGATGAACTTGCAATTGCATCTGTAACAAGAGGCATTGAAAATCCTCATTCACGGACCTGTCTGATACAAATCAAATTTAGAATACAGGATATTTTGGTAATCATTTGTTTCTTGTTTCTTTTGGCGTTGAACGCAGGTGAGATTGGAGGTGCGGTATGATCCAATTCAAAAATGTTGGCTTTGCCTATGCAGGGACAACCGCTTCCGAAATCGGAGTAAAACATATTGACCTATTTGTAGAAACAGGAGAATGCGTTTTGCTTTGCGGTCGTTCTGGGTGTGGTAAGACAACAATTACAAAATTGATTAATGGACTTATCCCTAATTATTTCCCTGGCGAGTTAAATGGCGATGTACAAGTGGATGACCTGAAGGTTTTTGAAACACCTACATATCAACTTGCTGAAAAAATCGGATCTGTATTTCAAAATCCGAGGACCCAGTTCTTTAATGTAGATGTGGACAGTGAAATCGCATTTGGAATAGAAAACGCGGCTGTCCCACCGGAGGAATTGCATCGTAGACTTGGAAATACTCTTGATGTCTTACATATCCGTCATTTGCAGGGACGAAATATATTTGAATTATCCGGGGGCGAAAAACAAAAAGTTGCCTTTGCGTCTGTGTATGCAATGGACCCGGATATTTACTTGTTGGATGAGCCGTCTTCTAACTTGGATATGGCCTCAATAGCGGACTTAAAAAAATATTTGCAGCTTCTGAAAAAAGCGGGAAAAACAATTTTAATTGCTGAACACCGCCTTTATTATCTTCTTGATATAGCAGATCGCATTGTATATTTGTCAGAAGGGGAAATCCAGGCAATTTGGACGTCAGCAGAACTCAGAAAGCTCTCGGATGTTGAAAGAAAGAATATGGGGCTGCGCGCTGTGGCGTTAGAAACTGTGTATCCCGTTGTTGCCAATGTTCCAATTCAAAAACCTGTACTGGAAATACAAGATGTATCACTATTTTACAAAAAGCAGATGATTATCAGTCACATCTCAATGCAGGCTTCTAAAGGTGAAATCATTGGCGTTGTCGGATGCAATGGAGCTGGGAAAACGACATTCCTTCGTGCTTTATGTGGGTTGCATAAAGGATCCACAGGGAAATTCTTGTGGCAAGGCAATGCACAAAATGAAAAGGAACGCATGAAGCGATCTTTTATGGTTATGCAGGATGTTAACTACGAATTGTTTGCAGATAGTGTAGAAGCTGAATGTACGTTTGGAATCAGATACACTGATCCTGCGCTGGTGAAAAGAGCATTAGATGATTTGGACCTTCTTTCTGTCCGTAAACGGCATCCGAACACACTTTCCGGAGGACAAAAGCAGCGGGTTGCTGTAGCCGTTAGTATGATATGCGGTAAGGAAGTGGTGGTTTTTGATGAACCAACTTCGGGTCTTGATTATGACAGCATGGAGCAAGTTAGCAAATTGATTCAGGACCTTGCAAAAAATAAAGTCATATTTGTTGTCACTCACGATTATGAATTTGTCTGCCAAACATGCTCGCGTCTGATTCGCTTTGATTGTCACGTTTTGGCAGATGATATTCCCGTTTGTATAGAAAACAAGGAAAGAATTTATGCACTTATGGAACAGGGGGAGAAAAAGTGATATGGAGCAGAAACAAGAAAACCCAATAAAACTTCTTTTGTCATGGTCGGGGAAAAGTAAACGGTATCTTTTTGCGTCCGTCGCCTGTGCTTTTGCAAGCGGCTTATTTGTAATAGGGCCGTATATTGGCATTTATAACCTTATGGATGCGATTTTATCCGAAAATATAACACAACGGTTATTGGTGAATAATATCGTACTGATTTCTGCAACAACTATCCTGCGTATGATTACTTTGGCTTGTTCAGGCGTTCTTTCTCATAAAGGAGCTTATGGTGCATTATATCGTGTACGTTGTATGATAGTGGAACATTTGGCAAAAGTTCCGTTAGGCGTACTGGATGATCATAGCACGGGAGAAATCAAAACTGTTTTAAATGAGGATATTGAAAAACTGGAACTATGCCTTGCTCATAATATTCCAGAGTTGGTAAGTTATCTCACTGGTCCGATAGTCATTTTTATTTATTTAATGACAGTAAACATTCCATTAGCGATAATTTCTTTGATTCCCCTTCCGATTGCAGGAATTGTTATGATACATCTTTTTAAGGGTATGTCAAGTATCATGCATGATTCAAACCAATCTCTTATTGCATTTAATTCGATTATGATTGAGTACATTCGCGGAATGCGGTTAATTAAAGCCTATAATATGGGAAGTAAATCGTTCAAAAAATTCTCGGATGCCATTAAAGAGGAAAACAGAGTATGGAATTTGATCTCGCGTAAAATGGGACCTCCCTTTGCAATTTTTATTATTATTCTGGAATGTGGAATGGTTCTTTTGGTTCCTATTGGTGGAATGCTGTTTTTAAGAAATTCTATCACTTCCAGTGTGTTTTTGCTTTTCGCTTATGTTGGTTCTCTATATTTAACTGAGCTACTTCCACTTCAGCAGTTAGGAACAACCTTTGCACAGGCATTGAATGGAGTTACTAAGACAAAGGAAATACTGGAGTTGCCTGTTTATGAAAGCGATGGGGATTTTCCTACACATTGTGATATTGCCGTTAAAAACATTTCCTTTTCATATGATGGGAAAAAGAATGTTCTGGAGAATTGCAGTTTGTATGTAGCTGAAGGAGAGAAAATAGCTCTGATTGGTGTTTCCGGTGCTGGTAAAAGCACAGTCATTGAGCTGATCTCCCGATTTTACGATGTGCAGGAAGGTCAGGTATTAATCGGCGGTATAAATGTAAAAAACATAAACTATGAAAAATTGCTTCAAAACATATCCATTGTATTTCAAAAGACGTTTTTGACCCGCGACAGTGTTTTGGAGAATATCCGTATGGGCAGTAACGCCACTCTGGAAGAAGTGAGGGCAGCCGCAAAAGAGGCACAGATTGATGATTTCATCATGTCTTTGCCAGATGGATATGATACGAAAGTAGGCAGTTTTGGCTCCCGTTTCTCTGGCGGAGAAAAACAAAGGATAGCGATTGCAAGAGCTATTTTAAAAAATGCTCCTATTCTGATATTAGATGAAGCCACAAGTGCAGCCGATCCCGAAAATCAGTTGGAAATAGATCGGGCAATTGAGAATCTTTGCAAAGGGAAAACCGTTTTGATTGTCGCACATCGTTTGGGTGCAGTTAAAATGTGTGATAAAGTGGCAATTGTCGAAAATCACACGATAACCGATGCAGGCACCCATGAAGAAGTCCTTTCCAGAAATAATTATTATAGAAAGGCATGGAGCGATTACAATGCTTCAAGAAAAATCGTCTATGGCGGGAAAGGAGATGAAGCATAATGAAAGAAACAGGGCCATTGCATAAAAATATCCACTTTAATATAGGCGTGATATTCACGGTTATTGAAGGTTTTCTTTCTGGATGCAGTTATATGACGATTTACCTAGTCATTCAGATCCTGCTCGGCAAGAAAACAACTACAACAGACATCTTAACGATCACAGGAATTCTGTGCGTAGTCTATGCTTTGCGAGTGCTTATTTACAGTATAGGTTATACACAGAACCAGATCGGCGGGGCTGCCGTTTCAAAAAATCTTCGCCTTTTCCTTGGAGATAAATTTAAGAGGATTCCTCTCTTTCGCTTCACACATGGGCAGGTGGGGCAATATGTAAATACAATGACGTGCGATGTAAATAGTTATGAACAAATATTGACACACAAGGTAAGTAACTTGACCAAAAATATTGCTCTGGCCGTTATGGTTATTGTATTTATCTGTTATTTGTATCTGCCCGCAGGAGGGATCCTTTTGCTTTCTACTTCCATGCTGATTCCTGAAATGTGGCTTTCTTTCCGAACGGTAAAAAAGTATGGAACCAGAAAAAATAAGGTTTCATCTGAAACAGTAAGCAGCATTGTGGAATATATAGAAGGTATTCAGACGTTTCGTGCATACGGCGTGGCTGGCACAAAAAATAAGGCAACCACAGAAGCAATGCAATTGTTCAGTCAGGTCAGCTTTGAATATGAAGCACATGGTATTCCCATAAACTTTGCTTTTAACATTATTAACTGGCTTATGGTTCCTTTTATTATGTTTATTGGGATTTCTCCGTGGATGGCAGGAGAAATTCAGACGATTGATTTTCTGCTTTTATGTATGCTCCCTATGTTGCTGGCAAAGCTAATCGGGGCAATTTCAGTAGATTTGTTTAGCTACAAAAACCTTGTGATTTCAAAAAACAATATTTTAAAAGTAATCCATGAGCCAGAAGAAAACGGCAGTACAGAACCGTTCACAGTTAAGAATTATGAGATTGTTTTTGATAATGTGGACTTCTCCTATATTCCTGGCGAAGCAGTTTTGAAGGAAACTTCCTTTATAGTTCCAAATCAGAAATTGACTGCAATTGTTGGTGATTCCGGTTCCGGTAAATCCACCATCTTGAACCTGATCGCCAAATACTATGAGCCGACTGGCGGCGAAATCCGTATCGGCGGTAAGCCAATCAGTCCTATATCCGCTGAGCGTGTGTTGGAACAAATTTCGATGGTAGATCAGGATGTATTTCTCTTTGATGATACCATTCGTGAGAATATCCGGCACGCCCGCCCCAATGCCACGGACGAGGAAATCGAGGCTGCCTGCCGGGAGGCTAATTGTGACGGCTTCATCCGCAAGATGGAAAAGGGATACGATACGCCGACCGGCGAAAACGGAAACCTTCTCTCGGGTGGTGAGCGTCAGCGAATTTCAATCGCCCGCGCTATCCTGAAAAACAGCCCGATCCTGCTTTTGGATGAAGCAACGGCGTCCCTTGACATCGAGAACGAACTGGCAGTAAAGCAGGCCATCGCCAATCTGCTGAAAGAGAAAAAGACTGTGGTAATGATTGCTCATACCCTTTCCATCGTCAAAAATGCAGATCAAATCCTTGTGGTATCTGGCGGAAAGATTGCTGAAGCCGGTACTCACGATGAATTGCTGGCTAAAGGCGGAAAGTATGCGGCCATGTGGAACGCCGAACAGAAATTATCTGCATAAGGGAGGTCTTAATGAAACTTCATGCGTCCGGGGAGGACTATCTGGAAACCATTCTTGTTCTTCAAAAGAAACTCGGTATGGTACGCTCCGTAGATGTGGCTCGGCACATGGAGGTGTCAAAGCCCAGTGTGTGCCATGTAGTAGCAACCCTGCGGGACGGTGGCTTTCTCACGATGGACAGCGACTATTTCCTGCACCTGACCGAGATCAAAGCTTATGGTATCAGATACCTAAGAGTAATCTTTATCGGTTCCCTCTTTGTAAATTTTACGCAGTCCGCAAACATGGTTATGCGTGGCGAAGGTCTAATGAAAAAAGCCATGATGATAATGGGACTTGGAGCTTTACTGAATATCATTCTTGATCCGATTTTAATGACAGTTATGGGTGAATACGCCATTGAAGGTGCTGCCCTTGCAACGATTACAGCACAGTTTGTTCAGGCGGTTGTAACGCTGCACTACTTCCTGAAAAAGAGTAAAGTCGTTAAAATTCATAAGATTAAGTCCGATGAAGAAATAAAAAAAGAAATGTTTGGAGTAGGCTCATCAGCTATGATGATGCAGCTTCTGCTCATGATTCAACAGACTATGCTTTATAAAATGGCATTTAAGTATGGCGGAGATCCAAACGGAATTTTGATGGCAGCATCGCTTCGTGTATATGCCTTTTCGTTCATTCCACTTTGGGGAATGAGTCAAGGATTGCAGCCTGTTGTCGGAACAAACTTCGGAGCAAAGCAATATGACAGAGTAAGGCAAGCAATGAAGGTATTTTCTATCGGAGGACTTGTTCTTGCAGCAGTCTTTTGGATTCCATCATTGCTGTTATCAAGTCAGATACTTTCCTTATTTGGAGTAGAAGCAAGTATCATAACACAGGGAGTTGGGAATTTCAGACTGTTCTATTCCGTATTTATTTTATATGGAGTAATGGTCATGAGCATTACATTTTTCCAATCTATTGGGAACGGAAAGAAAGCGGGGATTATTGTTATGCTTAGACAGCTATTCCTGTTTGTCCCTTCAATGATTCTTTTGCCAATGGTATTTGGAGTAAAAGCTGTTTGGTTCACACAGCCCCTTGTTGATTTTATTATGATTGTTGTTGGAATCTTCATGATGCTTGGAGAACTAAATAAGATGAGCAAAGAAAAAGTACAAGCATAAGATTTTTTATTATGTGCGTGGATACCTGAAATAGTAGAAGGGCTTAATTTATGAGGAATAGTTAGCTGTAAAATGGAGGGACGGGATATGATAGAGGCTGTATATTTTTTTGAAGTTATAACTCAAAACAAAATCCTTCCTTTTTCTTATAAAATTTACAGTTGCTTGTCTTTCCATATACTCGTCTAAACAATTAAATATAGTAAAAGAAAGAACGGATTTCTTTCATTTCAGAGGACTTCTTATGCCAAGATGCAGGAGTCCTCCTTTTTTGTCTGAAAAACAAATAGACAAAAAAGAAATGGAGGAAACCTTATGGCAAAAGAGTATTACCTTTATGTTAGAGGGCAAAAGATAAAAGTCAGTGAAGATATTTATAAAGTCTACTGGCGAGAACGAGAACACGAGAAGTATTTAGAGCAGGTGGACAGAAAAAACCACCTGCTTTTCTTTTCCTCTTTGGATCATGATGGACATTTTATAGATAACATCGCTGATGAAAGCGTTGATGTAGAAAAGATTGTTGAAACACAGATGATGATTGAGGCAGTCAGAAATGCTATATCAAAACTAAACGATGAGGAAAGGGACATCATAGAGCGATTATATTTCAATGATGAAACGCTATCAAGCATAGCGAGAGGTAAGAAAGTGAGCTATCAAGCTATACAATGGCGAAAAAACAATATTCTTAAAAAGCTAAAGGTGCTTTTAAAAGAATTCATAAAGTAAACGCCTTGTAGATGGGGGCAGATTTTCCTTTATAAATTGAAGGGAGATCTGTCCTCTTAATTTAATTGAAGAATTATTTTCAAGAATTACTTAAAAGAAAATCTCTCTGAAAGCCAATAGGCAATTGTTCCTTGACAACTGAATAGACCAAGGTAGGACTTTATCTACTTGTGGAGGATTATGACTTACGCCATGACCTTTCTGCTGAGAATAATTTCGGTTTAATGAATACTGAGTAAATCAAGGAAACAAGAAAGCGAGCGATAAATAAGAATACATAAAAACAGATTTGGCAACCTGTTCAATGAAGCAAGTAGTGATAATGATACTTCAATAGTTTAAGCCGGCTCGTCTGGAATAAGAGGCGGAGGTGAGATTCCTATGTTGCTGCCAAGCACCTATCAATGTCGTAAAACCTTAGATAAAATTATATGAGGAGGATTTAGAATGAATAATGAACTATTAAGATATAGCCTCCAATTATCTATGCTGTCTATGTTACTTTCTAAGCACTTGCTCAGTGATATTGAATATAAAAAGATAAAACTAAAGCTGATGAAAAAGTATAATATCTCTACAGAATTATATTTATAATGTTTTGCAAGTGTGGTATAATAGAACTGCATAGAAAGATACAAAAAGGAGGCAGTGCAGTGAAAAAGGATGTTAAAGTTATTAAAGGTGATACCACACTGAAAAGAACTGCATCAGGGTGTGTTCAACGCTCAATAAAGAGAGTGGCAGCTTATTGCAGAGTTAGTACGGATACTGAAGATCAGATTAATAGCTATAATTCTCAGGTAGAGCATTACACAGAATTTATACAGAAAAATAAAGAGTGGACTCTTGCCGGAATATATGCTGACGAGGCGATAACAGGAACACAGGTTGATCGAAGAATTGACTTTCAAAGATTAATAAATGACTGTATGAACGGCGATATAGATATGATAATTACAAAGTCTATATCAAGATTTGCAAGAAATACATTAGACACCTTAAAGTATGTAAGAAAGTTGAAAGAGTTTAATGTTGCGGTCTTTTTTGAAGAGGAAAACATAAACACCTTAACAATGGACGGAGAGTTGCTTTTAACAATTTTAAGTTCAGTTGCGCAACAGGAAGTAGAGAACATTTCAGCCAATGTCAAAAAAGGTTTGAGAATGAAGATGGAAAGAGGAGAAATGGTAGGCTTTCAAGGGTGTTTAGGCTATGACTATGATCCGGAAACTAAAAGCATTTCTATCAATGAAAAAGAAGCTGAGATTGTAAGATATATTTTCAGAAGATATATTGAAGGTGTTGGCGGTATGGTAATCTCCAGAGAACTTGAAGAACAAGGATATTTATCGCCAAGAGGAAATAAAAGATGGACGGAAACAACAGTTTTAGGAATCATAAAAAATGAGAAATATAAAGGGGATCTTATGATGGGAAAGACCTATACGGTTGATCCTATTTCAAAGAGAAGATTGGATAATTTCGGAGAACAGGATAAGTTTTATATAGAGAACCATCACGAGCCAATCATTTCGGAAGAAGATTTTGAAAAAGCTCAAGGTATTAGATTAAGAAGGTCAAAAAACAGAAATACCGTTGCTAATAATGGTGGTAAGAGAGAAAAGTATTCAAGAAAATATGCTTTTAGCAGTATGCTTGAATGTGGATTTTGTGGTCATAATCTTTCAAGAAGAAATTGGCATTCGAGTTCAGAGTATACAAAAGTTATATGGCAGTGTGTCAATGCTACTAAAAACGGAAAGAAGTATTGTCCGCATAGTAAAGGGATTGAAGAAGAAGCCATAGAAAAAGCATTCATGGAAAGTTATCGTCAGGTATGCCACAATAATGTTGAAATTACTAATGAATTCCTTAAAACTGTGGAAGAAGAATTGAAAGACAACAGTTTAGCTAAAGACCTGAAGAAGATAACAAATCAACTTGATAAGATACTAAAGAAAGAAAAGGATCTTGTTGAATTAAGGCTGAATGAGTCAATCAGCATGGATATATATCAGGACAAGTATAATGAAATAGCCATTAGCAAAGAGAAATTACTTGCAGAAAAAAGGACTTTAGAAGTAACACTTACTGATGAAAAAGCATTGAAGAAAAGGCTTGAGGGTTTTAAAAAATTACTTGAATCCAATAAATACCTTGAGGAATTTGATAGGGCAGTATTTGAAAGTATAGTAGATAAAATCATCATTGGGGGAACTAACGATGAAGGTGAAATTGATCCTGCAATGATTACTATCATATATAAGACTGGAAAAAAAGATTCTCAGGACGGAAGATTATTTAAGAGCAGAAGAAAAAATGCCAAGGAAGTTAATGAGGAAACTGACAACAAATTGTATCCTCATTCAAGCGACGAGGTTAATAATTTGTATTCCTATCCTATTGACAACACATGTGGAGACGGTTGCACTTTTGTCCAAACTTAATACAGAGCACCATTTGGATATATAAATAGGTGAAGATGAATTGTCTAAAATTGATAGACAAGAATTTATTACAACGAAAATTAAAAGAATATATAGATATTGCTGGTGAAATAAACGAATAAAATTTAAAAAAGGTACGGGGGTGCGGACAAAAAGTTGGACAGTTTTTATGCAGCAAATCCAAGTTTTCTCCTATACTCTACAGGACTAAGATTTCCCAATGACGTTTTAATACGCTCTTCATTATACCAAGAAATATAATCATTAAGCTCCTGCATGAATTCAAATATGTTGACCCCTGACCAATCCTTATTGTAAAACATCTCGGTTTTAGTCTTCTAAAAAAGCCTTCACAAGCAGCATTGTCGCCAGTACAGCCTTTTTTAGACATGGAGCGAGTAAGGCCCGCCTCATCCATACGCTGAATCCAACCCGGCCAACGGTAGTGACATCCACGATCTGAATGGACCGTGGGATTCTCATCGCTCTGAAGAGTGTCTATTGCTTTCTCCAGCATCTCGTGAACTAGTTTAGCGTCCGGAGAGACGCTGATTGACCATGCGCAAACCATACCGTCAAAGCAATCTACGATTGGAGACAGGTAGACTTTGCCGGCCGGTATGGCAAATTCTGTTATATCAGTAAGCCATTTGCTATTCGGTTGCTCTGCATGGAAGTCGCTCCGGATTAAATTAGGAACAGCTGGGGAAACCTCATCCTGATAGGAGTTGTACTTCCTCCGCCTTTTTACGGTAACTACAAGATTTTCTTCGCTCATGATACGGCGGACAACCTTATCTGAAACGGTAATGCCCTCACGCTGAAGCAAAGCATGAATGCGACGATAACCGTAACACTTTCGATTTTCGGCAAAGAGCTCTGCAATACGAACTCTTAAGCGAGTATACTTATTCGGCTTCTTGCGTGTTGCCTCTTGATAATAATAGCTGCTCCGAGAAAGATGCAGGATTGACAGCAATTGCGACAACGAGTAGCGGTTCTTTAAGGCGTCAACGATCGTTGTCTTTTCCCTGTTGTTCAGGTTTTTCCGGTTGATGCCCGGGTCTTTTTTTATGACTTTGATCGCCTCCCTCAAGATATCTATCTCCATTTGCATTTCGAGTATTTGCTGTTTTAGCTCTACTATTTCATCCTTTGAGGCCTGGGCCCCTCTTCCGGTTCTCCTCTTGGTCTATCTTTTTCATTCATTAGTGCGGCTACTCCCTGTGATACATATAGTTTTCTCCATCTGTAGATTGATGTCCGACTATAACCGGTTTCCTCAGAAACCAATTGTACGTTTTCGCCCTTCATAAAACAACGCTCTAAAATTGCGAACTTGGTCTCTACAGAAGGATGCAAAGGATGCTCTTTAGAGTTGTTTATCCTTTTGCGCTCTGCTTTATCCTCAGGAGGATTTGAGCGTCCCCGGATCCATTTATACATACCTTGCCGACTGGGATAGCCAAGCTTTTGTATGACTTTAGTAACTGATTGAAACTCATCATGCAGTTGCAATGCGGTTTCTCGTTGTTCTTTTGAATACATTTCCTGCTCCTTGATATCTTCTTTTGACTTTTTTACCTCTACGGGGTAAGTTTCTATTTGTCAGATTGAGGAAGTAACCTTTGCTGATGTAGTTGTAGAGGGTTTTTGTACAAATCTCGGTTTCAAAAGAGAGTCCTTCGTTTTCGATCTTCATGATTACCGCATCCGGTGAATACTTTTTCTCTATTATCCAGTATTCAACAAAATCATGGAAGAGCTGATCTTTACCTAACTTTAAAGAGGGACCTTTTGCCGTGGTATTGGAATCAATGAGATCTTGTGCTACATCGGCGCAATAGGAAGTGTATTCTTTCCACAGGATATCACGCTGCGTGATTTCGCCCCTTTTGAGCTCTCGGCTGATTGTTGAGCGATGAACGCCAAGCATTTCTGCCATCTTACTCTTTGATATTCTCTCCTTAGCAGGTTTCCTGTGATTCTCCATGACCATCCTTTCTAAGGTTTGACGATCTTGATAAGTTAAATGGCTTCCTTTTTCTCGAGTAGTGGTACAATATACTTAATCCATGGCTTCTCCTTTGTGTTTTTGTGGGTAGTAACACTTTATCAGATTAGCCATGGATTATTTTATTTATTTGTTGCATTTCATATTACAAGTCACCATAAAGTGTATTCCGAAAAAGTTAGTTGACGCTAACTTAAAATGATGCTACAATAAAACTGACAGTTTTGTCAGTTTTATTTACAAAGAGAGGTATAGATTTTGGAAGGGAAAAAACAGAAAGTCAGTCAAATCAGAAAAAAAGAAATATTAGATGCAGCTAAAAAGGTTTTTTTAAGGAAGGGTTTTGCTGACACGGTAATGGAAGATATTATTGTTGAAACCTCGCTTTCTCGAGGAGGTGTGTATTACCATTACAAAAATAAAGTTGAAATATTACATGATTTAATGCGAGAAGGTATGGCTTATCGAGTCGATAAGATTAATGAAGTTCTGGCAGAGTATCCGGGAGAGTTAGATGCTAATGCTGTAGCACATATGATTGTCGATAAAGTACTTGATGAAAGTGAACTCATGAGCGTATATGCCATATATCTTCAGGCTACGAAAAACAATGAGGACCTAAAGAATTTGTTCCCAATTTTGGTCGAAGAATCCTTAAAGGCTACATATATAGGAGTTAAAGTTGCAAAGAAAGATGGGTGTGAATATCTCACAAATGACTTTTTAATATTTTTTATGAATACAGTTATACTAGGTTGTGAAATCTTAGATGGGGCAAGGGATAGCTTTATAAATAATAGAGAGTTTTTTATAGAAATAATAAAACTGTTTATTGACAGTTATGAAAAAGGTAAAATAAGGTAATTTTTTTAAACTAATAGTTAGTATAAGCTAACTGAAAAGGAGATGAGTTAATGAAGAAAAAAAATGATGAGTTGATTTGCTCTGCTTCGGACAGCAAGAAACTCAAGCAAAATAAAAATTTAATAAAAGAGGTAGAGAGTTTAAACTTGGATGTTCCTGATGAGATTATGCAGCGAATCGAAAGTGATGTAGAGCAAAGCGAAAAAAAACCTAAAATCAGTATGGGTGGTTTAAATAAAGCACTTATGAGTGTAGCACCTGAGTATAAGGGTAGGATGCGAATTTCTGTTATTTTTGCCTGCATTGGAGAGCTTTTTAGTTTTTCTACTTATTTTTTTAGTGCTTATGCAGCAGGATGGCTTATAAAAAATGCCGGGGGTAATCCGGTCAGCTTTCATGCGTTAATGAAATATGCTTTTTTTGCAATAGGATCACTGCTCCTTTACTTTATATTTTCAGGATTCAGCACAACCATTTCACATAAAACCTCTTTTTCCATACTTGCAAAACTTAGACAGACTTTGTTTGAAAAATTAAAGGTAATTCCAATGGGGTACTTGGTGGATAATCCTGTAGGTAAAATTAAGGTAATTATCATGGATCGAGTAGCAGATATGGAAGACTGGGTAGCCCATTTGATGCCTGAACTACCTAGCAGGCTTTTGCATCCGATACTTTGCACAGTTATTTTGTTTTATTTAGATTGGCGCATAGGATTATCAATATTTGTGCCGCTACCAATTGTTTTTTTAGCGATGATTACAATGATGTATAAATACCGTAGTAGAATGGCGGTGTGGCTATCAAGTTATGCTAATGTTGCCGACAGAAGTGCGGAGTATGTTCGTGGAATTCCTGTAATCAAAGCATTTGCACAAGACAAAGTTTCGTATGGAAAGTTTGCAGATGCAGTAAAATTCTATCATTTTTCAACGATGAAATGGTGGAAGCAAAGTTGGTTTGGCAAAGCACTTATGACGGCTGCAATGATGACACCACAGATAGTGAGCTTACCTTTAGCTTTCTATTTATATGGGAACGGGCAAATAGGCATTGAAACATTGCTTTTATCACTTATTCTGCCAATTGCTATCCTTCCACAAGCTTTTGCAATCATGATGAGCTTTGAACTTTTTCAGATGGCTTCCAATACTTGGGTATCCATACAAGAATTGCTTGATATGCCTGATCAAAAACGTCCTGATGCAGAAAATAAAGTTACTATAGATAGGGGCAAGGGAATAAAATTTGATAAGGTAAGTTTTTCTTATCATGACGGAACCGAGGTATTGCATAATATTTCTTTTGAAACAAGCCCCGGAGAAGTGACTGCGCTTGTCGGGCCTTCAGGTGGTGGAAAATCTACAATTGCAAAGCTTTTAGCAGGATTTTGGGATCAGTCATCGGGTAAAATTTCCATTGGTAATGTTGATACAAAGAATATTTCATTTAAACAGCTTGCTGAAGAGATTTCTTTTGTTTCACAAGATAATTTTCTTTTCGATGTAAGTATTAGAGATAATATTCGTCTTGGAAAGCCTAATGCATCCGAAGATGAAATTATTGCGGCAGCAAAAGCTGCTCATTGCCATGACTTTATTATGGCACTTCCTAAAGGGTATGATACAAAAGCAGGAGAAGCAGGAGGAGCAATGTCAGGCGGTGAAAGACAGAGAATAACTCTTGCCAGAGCAATTTTGAAACCTGCATCAACCATTATTTTGGATGAGGCAACAGCTTATGCCGATCCTGAAAATGAAGCTCTCATCCAAGAAGCAATATCGAATCTCGTAAAGGGGAAAAATCTTGTGATGGTTGCTCATAGGTTAAATACAATCAAGCAGGCACACCAAATAATTCTAATCGATAAAGGTCAAATTATAGCCAAGGGTAAACATGAAGAACTGATGGAAGAGCCACTTTATGCAAGCCTGTGGAAACAATATTTAGGGGAGGAATAAGACATGGAGTTTATAAGATTATCATTCAAACTGGCAGGACAGTATAAAAATCGTCTTAAGGCAGGAATGTTTCTTATTTTTCTGCAAAATGCTTCAATGCTGTTTGGATTTTTCGCTCTCTTTCTTGCATTCGGTTGGATGAATGAAACTACATGGGAGCATATTTGGACAATTTTCGGAGTGCTTTTTGCTTCCTTTCTTTTTAATTTTTTGACAGGCTGGGCGAAAAGCGGTCTTAGTGACGGTGTTTTCTTTGGCATTTTCAAGGACTACAGACTTGCAGTTGGCGAAAAACTTAAAAAGGCGCCTATGGGATATTTTGCAGAACAAAGCCTATCAAGAATTATGGCGGCATTTACCAATGTTATGAAGAGTCTTGAAAATTACTCTGCAATGAGTATCGACTTTGCTGTTTCAGGCATTTCAATATCCTTTTTTCTGTTGGTTGGGATGTTCGGTGTAAATACTAAAATTGGATTTTTAACTTTAATTTGTTTAATTCTTATTTGGCTATGCATGTCTCTTATGGTTAATCAAGCAAAAAAAGAGGTTGCACGTGAGCATGCAGCTATTACAAAGGTGGGTGATGCGTTAGTTGATAGCATTAGCGGGATTCCTGTGCTTCGCAGTTTTCCGTTTGCAGATGAAGGTGTTGTTGAAGAAATACATTCTAAATTGGAAAATGCTTCTGAAGAACTTAGACTCTCTCAAGTACATTTTGAAATCGTCTTTGTTATTTATGCAAGAATTTTTTCTACTGTTATTAATCTTTCGAGTCTACTTGTTACATTATTTTCTTGTTATCTTTATACGAAAGGGGAAGTTTTATTACCACAAGCGCTTACTGTTTCAGCTGCCGGCTTTATGATTTTCGGCGGTTTAAAACAACTTGAAAATGCAGCCATCCTCATGGTTAAAAATCCTGCCAATATGCAATATTTGGATGAGGTTTTAGATATTCCTGAAATAAGTGACGGGACTTTGGAAGTTATGGAAAATCAGGATATCGTCTTTGATAAGGTGAGCTTTAGTTACGACAAAGGGAAGCCTGTTTTAAAAGACCTTTCATTTACTATTCCACAAGGGTCAAAGACAGCTATCGTAGGACCGTCAGGATCCGGAAAAACGACAATAATCAATTTGATCTCTCGTTTTTATGATGTTGACAGTGGTGAAATAAGATTAGGAAATAGGGATATACGAGATTATAAAGTAGAAAGTTTACTGAAAAATCTTTCACTTGTTTTCCAAAATGTTTATCTTTTTCAAGATACTATAGAGAATAATATTCGCTTTGCAAATCCTAAGGCAAGTCATGAAGAAGTAGTGGAAGCTGCTAAAAAGGCTCGTTGCCATAATTTTATTATGGAACTTCCTGATGGCTATAACACCATGGTAGGTGAGGGTGGCAGTTCTCTTTCCGGTGGTGAAAAACAACGAATTTCTATTGCTAGAGCATTACTTAAAAATGCACCTATTATTCTTTTAGATGAAGCGACCAGCTCCGTTGATCCTGAAAATGAATATGAGATTTTGGCCGCGGTTGAGGAATTGTCCAAAGGACACACTGTAGTTTCGATAGCTCACAGACTTTCAACTGTGAAAAAAGCCGATCAGATACTAGTGATTGATGACGGTAAATTGGTTCAAGAAGGCAAACATAACGATTTGATAAATAGAGAAGGAATTTATTCAGCATTTATCAAGGCAAGAGAGCGAGCTGCAAGCTGGAGATTGTAAAAAAAGTAAACGATTAAAAGCAACCGACATTTAAGAATTAAAAAGCTTTGTAAAGCACATATAGACAATTTTTGAAGCGATTAAGAATAAAATAACTTAGTCGCTTTTATATCGTGATTTTTAAATTACGTAAATTGCAATAACAAGTTGAACATTGGCAGTTGAATCGTTCATCAGGCAACACAGGAGTAAATTTTGTCAAGTTCGTCCTCAAAGAGTGTATCTGGGGGGGGGCGGTAGCCGAACGACTTCCGTGGAAGGTCATTGCACCAGATCTCAATCTGAGCAATCTGTTCGTCGGAGCAGCTGTCAATTTGTTTTCCCTTGGTGATGAATCTGCGGATCAGACCATTATACGGCATTCCCTTTGCCATTTTTCGTCCTGCAACGAGCACGCAGACCTATTTCTTGATGTAGGGTTATCATCAGGGTAGTCTTGATACATGTGGAGGCAATAACGTTGTTGTCAAGAACTAAGTAAAATGAAGAAACCTTAGCCACTGAACTTGATTATGAATTTGTCACAAAGTTTACTAAAGAGTTTATCGAATTATATAATGGGATTTATTTTTAAACAAAGATAAATTAGAATTTTTAGGATAGCTTGTTTATATTGGCTTAATAAAAAAACAGCATTGCAACTGTTGGTTGACATATTTCCAAGGCAGCTTGGTAGTATGAAACCGATTTGTTTGATATAACTAAACCATATAAGAAAGGAGTGTGCGTTATGAACATGGCAGACAGAATACAGTATTTGAGAAAAACAAAAGGAATTTCACAGGAAGAACTTGCAGGCAAGATTGGAGTATCTCGGCAGGCGGTTTCAAAATGGGAAAGTGGACAAAGCTTGCCGGATTTGGAAAAAATAATTACCATGAGCGATTACTTCGGAGTTACAACCGATTACATTCTAAAAGGAATTGAACCAGTTGCAGATAAAGAACAGAAAAGCTCTGAGCTAAAAAGCAAGATACTATATATCGCATCAACAGCATTTGTTTGGATTGGATTATTTAGTGCTTTTGCAGGCTGGTATGAAAGGCAAACCATGGATACCCTATGGGGTTCAATGATTATTAAGGCCGTTGGAATTGCTGGATACTTTATAGGGCGGTTACTCTCTGCAGCAAGGGCACCTTTCGTTGTCAACTGGCTTAATCTCAGCGGGTTCTTGTTCATGCCACTTTCTATGGTTACGGGTGTAATTTCTATCGCATTTTTCAAACAAGGGTGGATTGCCCCATACCCTATCAGCATAGCTCATGTTGTATTGTTTGCTATAGTGTATATTAGTATTTGTGCCATAAGCTTTATTTTGTTGAAAAGACGAACAACAGGAGCTCCGGTTTGATGACAACTCCCGGTTTGTAGAGCGAATGCCTTTTAAGGATAGGCTTATGTTATCGTTAAAAAGCATGTGGATATGTTTCCACATACATACAAGAATTCATGACATACTTAGTGTTCACCCGTTTCACTTGAAGAGTCTAGCCTTGATACAAAAGATATAAATTTAGAAATCCTGCATTTTAAGCAGTTTTATAAGCATTTTGTATTTGATAAAGATGAAGAAGGATACGTCAAAAAGACTCAAAAAAACTACATGGATGTAAGAGTAGTTTTGAGACTAGTATGAGGAAACACAAAAAATATAATTAACTCATTTTGTACTTTCTACAAGAGTGGCTTAAAAGGCTGCTCTTTTTTTATATAGGTGATTAATATCGAGAGTATAAAGGGCAAGATAAGAAGCTTGGCAGAGAAGAAAAATCTAAAGTCACAAGAAGTTCTGCAAATATTGAATAAAAAAATTTTAATAAATATAAAATAGATAAAAGCACTTAATAATGACGATGTATTGACGCTGCACGAATAAACCTATATAATTATCCTAAAGGAGATGATGAAATGGCTACAACAAATTTGAATATAAGGACTGATAAAGAAATAAAAGAAGCAGCAGAAAAAATCTATTCTAGTTTAGGTTTAAATATGACTACTGCAATTAACATGTTTTTAAGGGCGAGTATTAGAGAAAGTGGCATTCCTTTTGATCTAAAACTTGATATTCCAAATGATGAAACTATAAAAGCTATAGAAGAAGGAAGAATGATAGCAAAAGATAATAAGGTCAGAGCTTACGATAATATGGATGATTTGAGGAAGGCCCTTGAAGTATAAAATAAAGTTTACAAGTAGGTTCAAAAAAGACATAAAGCAGGCTAAAAAGCAAGGAAAAGATATTGAGAAACTCTTTGATGTTATTGAAAAAATAGCAAAAGATGAAGCTCTTGACGAGAAATATAGAGATCATTCATTAGCTGGAAATTACAAAGGGACTCGAGAATGTCATATAGAGCCAGATTTTTTGTTGATATATGAAAAAATAGAAGAGTTTTTAGTATTATCTCTAGTAAGAACTGGCTCACACGCAGATTTGTTTAAGTAAAACAATATGAATGAGATACTTCTATGACCTGTACCTTAATGAAAATAAGTATATTGGAGATCTGACATTTGATAAGGTGGTTGGTGTAGTTACAATTTTATCAAATAGAATTAATGAGATGTAATTTAACAGACACTGTATAGCAAATTATAGACAAGAAAATATTAAGTATTGGAGAAGTGGAATTATTCTACTTCTTTTTTGTTTCAAAATATGCTATAGAATATGATCTTTCGTATTTTTATAAATTGAGTATGGGCTGTAGATGGATGGCATTTAAATGAAGATACCAAGATTTTCTCATCAGTTTTTTCACTCTTAGTTATATAATCTATTGCCAAACTTAGAGTTGATTTTATAGGATGTATTTTTGTAATTGCCATATTAGTCACCATTGCTTTCTTTTGATTTATTAAGAAGTAGGGAGTGGATCTGCCATATTTCTTTTGATAATTTTTCTATCTGTTTATTCATTGATTCAATTTCATTTTTGTAAATAACACCAGTTGTATTAGTAGCTTTTGCAATCTGATTTATATTATTTGTTGCATTTGAAAGTAGCCATTGTAGGTTTCTAAATGGCTCTAAGTCTACTACATAAATCTCTTTTTCTAATACACATTTTCTAAGAAAGTGGGACATAGTTTTGCAATTTGCAAGTTTCATTTTCTTTTCAAAAACTTCTTTTTCTTCATCTGTTAAATATATTTTTAATTGATTATTTCTTTTTCTATTATCCATAGCATATCTCCTTATCATAAAATATTGGGGTCTTAGGGTTCTCCCTAACAAGGTAAAATTGATAAAAAAAAGAAGCAGTCCATAAAGGTTCTGCTTCATCAATTTTTCGTAAGTGGGTACTCACTTACTGTGCTTGCTCATATACTAATAGTATAAGAACAGCTTTAAGCACATATTGAATTCTAATATTAGTTTAAGTAATTGTACTTCTATATTTACTTGGTGTGATTCCATAAGTTGATTTGAATATTTTAGCAAAATGTCCTGTGTGTGTATAGCCAACTTTTTCTGCTATCGTAGATATTTTATACTCGGGATTTTTCAGCAATAATAATGCCTTATTAAGCCTTAGTTCTTTTAAGTACTCGTAGGGAGGAACACCGTAGTATTTGCGAAAAGCTAATTGAAATCGTGCAGGACTCATTAAAGCAATTTTAGAGAGTTCAAGTCCGTCAATATGAACCGATAAATCTTTTTTCATAGCTGATACAGCCCTTTTCAGATTTTGCTTATCTTTTTTAGTTAAGACAACGGATATATTTTTTTCCTTTTCTTCTAACTCTGTAATTATGATAGATAATAGTTCCATAACTTTGCTTTCCAAATATAAAGGCAAAATCTTTCCTTCAGCTTGGGATTCTCTTATCTGTTGAAATATAAAATTCAACTGCGGAGAATTTTGAGTTTTTAACAAATAAGAATTAAGAATCTTTGCTTTTTCATATTCAAAATCATCATATTTTAATTTTAAGAAAGTATCAAAGTATTCTTTGGTTAGGATTATTTTCGTAAACTTTACAGGCTTATTTGCCTCACAATAGGTATAAGTTTTCTTTTCTGTATTTAAGTAACAATATATACCTTTTTCTACATTATTTAACTTTCTGCCACCGACTTTAAATGAACTGCTTTCTGTTTCAAATTGGCTAATCTCTAAATACTTTTCAGATACTTCGGTTATTTTCTCCATTGTTTCATTTGGAGTAAAGTTAGCAATTAAAATTAGAATTAAACGGCTGTCAAATTTTAGTATGCGAAAAGTACCTTTGCCAAAATGGGGATCTATTTTAAAGATTTGTTTGTTTTCAGTTGATAAAGTTGGAACAGGAATAAAAGGAGCGCCATGTACTAAGTTTGTTAAATAATCAATAACTGTTCTATCCATCAATTCTACTCACCTCTTTTAATATCACAAATTTATTTTATTATATCACAAATTTATAAAAATGTAAATAGAAATACTGATAAAAAGCTTATAAATAAAGGGATTACAAGGAATATCAAAATTCATAGTTAGATTTTGAGTTATAAAAAATTAGCTTTATAATGAATGTAGTTAGTTAGATACGGCTAACAATTATGAAAGGAGATGGAATAACTAATGGAAAAAAAGAAGACAGGGATATCTTATGTATTCCAATTAGCAAAAAATGAGAGAAAAAAGCTACATTTAGGAATGTTTTTATCTGTCATTTCTGCGGCTTTATCATTAGTTCCTTATTTTGTAGTTTATAAGATATTACTAATGATATTCCAGAAAAACATTTCGTATACAGAAATTTTAATGTGGGCAGGTATAGGAATTATAAGTGCTGTTTTGCAAGCAATACTAATGTCCTTTGCGGGCATTTTATCTCATACAGCAGCTTTTAACACAATACACAGAATTAAGCTGAAAGTTGTAAATCATATTTCAAAATTTAATTTGGGATTCTTTCAAGAGCATGCCCCCGGAGAAATTAAAACATTGTTGTTTGATGATGTAGATAGAGTTGAAAATTTTTTGGCTCATAGCACTTTGGAATTAGCTCAGGTGGCAGTTGTTCCGGTTATTATGTTCATTTTCATGTTGAAATTAAATTGGATGATGGCATTTGTTATGCTTATTCCTATGATTTTGGGATTAGGAATTCCTATGATGCTAATAAAAAATTATCCGGATATGTCAACGGAGCTATCCGAAGATATTGCTGATTTAAATGCTTCGGCAAACGAATTTATAAAGGCTATGCCTGTAATAAAAATGTATCATTTAACAGCAGAAAAATTTGAACAATATAGAAGCTCATTGAATGCGTATATTACTTGTTGGAAAAAGATGTGTGTGAGTTCTTGCTATCCTTTATCAATAACTTTAGTGGTTTTGGATTCAGCAATCTTATTTACATTGCCGTTCGGAGGATATTTCTTTTTGAGAAATTCTTTATCAGCAACATCCTATTTGCTATTTATTATGCTTACAATGTGCTTTTTTGTTTCGTTCTTAAATATGGTAACAATCTTTATGCAATCTATGGAGCTTGGAAGCGGATTGGATAACATAAAAAAAATAATGGATATGGATGAATTGAAAGACGGAACAAAAATCATAAACAAGAATGAGTGTATGAAAATAGATTTTAAAGACGTTACTTTCAGTTATGACGATGAAGAAACAAAAAATAAAGCATTACAACATATAAATTTATTCTTAAAACCGAATACAATAAATGCTTTTGTGGGACCTTCCGGTGCAGGCAAGACAACTGCTGCACAATTGATTGGGAGGTACTGGGATGTAACAAGTGGAGCAATTAAAATTAACGACATACCGATCAATGAATTAAAAATAGATAATTTGATGGACATTACATCATTTGTTTTTCAAGATGTATTTCTTTTGGAGGACACTCTCTATGAGAATATTCGTATGGGAACAGATGCAGATGAAAATAAGATTATTGAGGCTGCAAAAGCAGCACAAATTCATGACTTTATTATGAGTTTACCGAATGGATATCAGACAAGAATCGGGGATCAAGGGGTGAAATTGTCAGGTGGACAGCAACAAAGAATCTCAATCGCTAGGGCAATACTCAAAGATTCTCCAATTATTATTTTTGATGAAGCAACTTCCTATTCAGATATAGAAAATGAGTACCAGATACAGTTAGCACTTCAAAACTTGTTGAAAAATAAAACAATTATTATGATTGCTCATCGTTTGCATACTATTAAGAATGCAGATCAAATTGTTGTATTTGATGAAGGGGAAGTCGTAGAGGTTGGAACACATAAAACTCTTTTAGAAAGAAAAGGGGTCTATGAAAGTATGTGGAACACATACACAAAAGATTACTTTGGAGAGGGGGTAAGTGCAAATGCTTAAGATTATTAGAACACTTCTGAAAGATAAAAAAGAAAAATTGTATTTACCGATTTTTCTAATGGTTATTGATTCGATAGGAAGCATTGTTTTGTATTTAATGCTCTATTTTACCGTAGTTAGTATATTGCAAAATACATTAACTAAAACCTTAATCATAGAATATACGGTAATATGTTTCATCAGTATGATTGCAAGGATACTGATTTATAGGCATGCATACTATTTGAGCTTTTCAAGAGGAGCTGAAATGTGTGGAGATATGCGTTTGGATTTAGCAAATCATTATAGGAGTTTGAGCCTTGGTCATTTCCAAAAAAATAGTAGTGGTTATCTATTATCAACTCTTACAAAAGATTTGAGTAGTTTTGAACTGATCATAACGCACACCTTGCCATCGGTTATTAAAACGGCAGTTACAGCAATATTGATTTTATTAGGCACATTTTTTATCGATTGGAAGCTCGCATTATTAGAGTGTTTAGTATTGCTTATCGCATATCCTATGTTGATATGGGGCAACAAATTGATAGAAAAATACGGGGCAAGAAAAAGAAATTTAAATTCTAAGATGATTTCTATTATTTTAGAGTACATTCAAGGTATGAAAGCGTTTAAGTCAGCTAATATGACAAGTGAACATTTTGAAAGAATGATAAATACACTTGAAAATGTTAGAAAGACAAGCGTAAACGCAGAAAAGAAAATGGCGTTACCTACAAGTATGTACTTTATCACAGTTAACTTTTTGCTTCCGATAGTTCTTCTTATAGGAGGATATTTGCTTATAGATGGTAGTGTTAAAACTGAACAGTTTGTAGCTTTTATGCTTATGAGTTTAGCATTATCTGCACTTCTTATTGCCTTTCAACATTCCTATGGACTATTGAAAGATTTGAAATTAGCTGCAAGTAATCTTGAGAAAGCTTATGAAACGAAGCCATTGCCTTATTCTGAAAATGAAGTTGAATTAGAAAATTTTGATATTCAATTTAAGAATGTAAATTTTTCTTATGATAGAAATAAAACGATTCTGAACAATATTTCGTTTGAAGCAAAAGAAGGAACTTCTACAGCTTTAATTGGTCCTTCCGGTGGAGGAAAAACTACAATCGCTAATTTGATTGCAAGATTTTGGGATGTAAATAGTGGAGAAATTATAATTGGTGGAAAAAATATAAAATCCATAAAACCTGATGTGTTGCTTAAATATGTTAGTCAGGTTTTTCAAGATAATGTACTGTTAACCGATACTGTTTATAACAATATCAGGGTTGGAAAACCTAATGCAACAAAGGAAGAAGTTTATCAAGCTGCAAAATTAGCTTGTTGCCATGAATTTATTTTGAAAATGAAGGATGGATATGAAACGGAAATAAAAGATGGAGGAAGTACATTATCCGGCGGTGAACGACAAAGGATTGCTATTGCAAGAGCGATTCTGAAGGATGCACCAATTCTTTTGTTGGATGAATCTACAGCTTCTCTTGATCCTGATAATGAAGCTAAAATCAATAATGCTTTGGAGCATTTAATGCAAGGAAAGACAGTTTTTGTTATTGCTCACAGATTGAATACCATTAAAAACGCTAATCAAATTATTTTGATAAATAACGGAAGAATTGAAGAACAAGGAAATCATAATGAACTTTATGGAAAAAAAGGACATTACTATGAAATGGTAAATACACAGGAAAGAGCGAAAAAGTGGATGATAAAGGAGAATAGTTATGGAGAGGCTTAGTACTTTGAAAGAAAAGACAAAAGGTAAAGTTGTTGAAATTATTGGTGATACACATTTTCAAAGCAGAATAATATCTATCGGAATAACTGTCGGAAGCGATGTTGAAGTTATCCAGAATTATAAAAAGCAACCTATTCTCATTTATTGTAGAGATACGATGATAGCTGTCAATAAGATAGAGGCAGAGAAAATAATGATGGAGGTGCTTTGAGATATGAAGAAAATAACGATTGCTTTGCTGGGGCAGCCTAATTCTGGAAAATCGACTTTGTTTAATGGGTTGACAGGCTCAAATCAACATGTTGGAAATTGGCCGGGTAAAACCGTTGAGAAAAAAGAAGGCGAATTTTCGTATAAAGATACCAATTATACGATTGTGGATTTACCAGGAACTTACGGATTATCAGCAAATTCAGAGGAAGAAGTTATAACAAGAGAATATATAGAAACCGGGAACGCAGACCTAATTGCTATTATGGCAGATGCTTCACAATTAAATCGAAGTCTATTTATGCTCTCTGACTACATTGGAATAAATATTCCGGTTGTCTTAATCATGAACATGATGGATGTTGCTACAAGTCAAGGGAAAAATATAAATATAAAGGGGTTACAAAAATCCTTGAATATACCTGTCATTCCTATCGTTGCGGCAGATAAAAAGGAATACAAAGAGTTTTATGCTTTTCTGGAGCGTTCAGACAGCGGAAGGATTTTAGCAGACAATAATTTTGAAAGAGCATATGAAAGTGTCGCCGGAGATAAATATAAATTGCTGAAAAATTACATTCCTGATGAAGGGATAGGCGTATTTTCAAAATCATGGATTGTCGGGAAATTATTCGATCAAGATGTGAAAGTAATCGAATTGGTAAAAGATAATGTTGATGAATACAAATTTAAAGAAATAGAGGATATATTAAGAGGCATCAAAAATGGGAATCTGATAACCGGTAATTGCAAATTCGATTGGATAGATAAACTTATCAATGCAAATGTTATTCAGAAAAAGAGAGTATTTAAGAGAAGCAAATTTGATCGTATAGCCACAAGTAAAGCTTTCGGAAAACCTATGGCTATCGGAGTTATCATTTTAGGATTAGTTGCTTCTATGCTCATCGGATTTCCGCTAATGGGGTTATTTGGGTTTGTTATACCTAAAATATCAACATTGTTGGCAAAGGGGCTTGTCGCCATTGGAGTATCAAATTGGCTGATTTCACTTTTGTGTGGAGCCGTAATGACTGCAATTACTTTTGCATTGCAAATGGCAAGTTATGTATTGGGAATTAGCTTAGTATTTGGATTCTTGGAAGATGTAGGATATATGGCAAGAGTTTCCTATGTCTTTGACAACACTATGTCAAAATTAGGATTGCAAGGAAAAGCAATTATGCCGTTCTTGTTAAGTTTCGGCTGTAATATAGGTGGAATCACAGGAACGAGAGTAATTGATTCATGGGGACAGAGGGTTATGACGATTGCATTATCTTGGGTAGTCCCTTGCGGGTCAACATGGGGAGTAGTCGGGCTTGTTACAGGAACATTCTTCGGAAAACAGGCAGTATTTGTGATATTAAGCCTATTTGTAGTTGCTTTTCTACATTTACTAATCACATATAGGATTTTTAGAAAATCGCTTTATGAGGGAAGTGAACATTTTGGAATGATTATGGAACTTCCACCATATCACAAGCCACATTGGAAAAATTTACTTTCTTCTGTAATGAATAGGATGGGAAATGTACTGAAAAGGGCATTGAGTATCATTATCCTTATTTCTGTTATATTTTGGATTCTTGCCTATACGCCTGATGGAAATATAGCTAACAGCCTTATTTATAAAGTAGGAACATTTATAGAGCCTGTAACAAAATTGTTTGGGTTACCATGGCAATTATTTATGGCTTTTGTTGCTTCTGCAATGGGAAAAGAATCGGCATTAGGAGTAATGGCATCATTATTTACTTCTTCAGGAATATGGCATGCAGTTGAGGTTAAAGGGACAGTAGATACCGCTATTCTAAGCAATAATATGTTGACAATGATTTCAAAGCCGGAAGCCTTAGCATTTACTTTTGCCTTTTTCTTCAATATGCCTTGTTTAATGGCTCTTGCAGCTACCGCACAAGAAACACATTCAAAAAAATGGACGATAAAAATAGCACTGTATTATATATTATCGGCTCTAATTATATCTTGTGTGGCGTATCATATTGGACTACTGATTTTTTAAGGTGTGATAAGTATGCTTATACAACTATTAGAAGTATTGAAAAAGAAAAAGACTTGCACTTTGCAAGAACTTGCTGAACTGACAGGTGAGGATTTAGATAGTGTAAAAATGAAAATTGAATATCTCGAAAATAATGGATATTTGGTAAAAACGAAAAGGTCTGCAATAAGTAAATGCCAAAGTCAATGTTTGGGATGCTCGAATTGTGTTGTTAATCAAGATGATATTTGGATTGTAAAAGATTGATAATAAACGGCAAATAAATGGAGGAATAAAATGGGAAGGTCTATATGTTTATTTCAAATAATAAGTCGCAATAAAAATAGCCCTTTTTTCTATAGACTTTATATCTGTCAGTCTTTTCATATACTCACTCGTCTAAACAATTAAATACAATTAAGGAAAGAATGGGTTTCGTTCATTTTAGAGGACTTCTTATGCCAAGATGCAGGAGTCCTCCTTTTTTGTCTGAAAAACAAACAGATAAAAAAGAAATGGAGGAAACTTTATGGCAAAAGAGTATTACCTTTATGTCGGAGGACAAAAGGTGAAAGTCAGTGAAGATATTTATAAAGTCTACTGGCGAGAAAAAGAACACGAAAAGTATTTGGAGCAGGTGGACAAGAAAAACCACTTGCTCTTTTTTTCGTCTCTAAATCACGATGGGAATTTTGAAAATAATCTATGAAGATAAAAATGTTGATGTTGAAAAAGTTGTAGCTACACAAATAATGATTGAAGCACTAAGAAATGCTATGTCAAAGTTAAATGAGGAGGAACGGGAAATAATCGAAAGATTATATTTCAATGATGAAACACTTCGTGCAGTAGCAAAGACTCAAAATATATCACATCCTGCTTTAATAAAAAGGCGAGATAAGATTTTAGAAAAACTAAAGAAATTTATAGAAGAAATATAGTTTCTGGTTACCAAAGAGGGCAAATTTTCCTTTATAAATTGAAGGGAGATCTGTCCTTATATTTTATTTAAGGAAGTGATGAAAACCATAAAGTTGAAGAGAATCTCTCTTAAAGCCGTTAGGCTATTGTTCCTTGAAAACTGAATAGACCAAGGTAGGACTTTATCTGCTTGTGGAGAATTATGACTTACGCCATGACCTTTCTGCTGAAAGAAATTTTGGTTTTATGAATACTGAGAAATCAAGGAAACAAGAAAGCGAGCGATAAATAGGAGCCAATGGGCTATCTAAATACTTAGAGAATCATGGAATTAGAAAAATCCCAAGACAGAATGGAAAGAATCCTTTGTTTGATGCAGGTCTTATAAGAAAGATATTAAAGAATCCTGTATATAATGGAAAAATAGCCTTTGGAAGAAGAACATTAGAAAAAGTTCATGGTACAAGAAATCAATATAAGCAGGTTGAACAAGATGAATATCTAATATCAGAAGGGATACATGAAGCTATAGTTTCCGACGAAGTTTGGCAAGCTGCTCAAGTTAAGTTAAAATCTCAAGCAAAGAAATATGAGCATGTGAATAAAGGTAAAGATACACGCACGCACTTGCTTTCTGGAATTGTAAAATGCCCAATATGTGGAGTGGGAATGTTTGGAAACAAGTGTACCAAGAAAAAGAAAGATGGCACAAAGTATAAAGATTTTTATTACTATGGTTGTAAACATAGGCAGATGATAAGAGGTCATAAGTGTACATTCAGTAAGCAAATTAGAGAAGAATTGTTAGATGATGCAGTTTGCAAGTTTCATTTTCTTTTCAAAAACTTCTTTTTCTTCATCTGTTAAATATATTTTTAATTGATTATTTCTTTTTCTATTATCCATAGTATATCTCCTTATCATAAATTATTGGGGTCTTAGGGTTCTCCCTAACAAGGTAAAAATTAAAAAAATGGAGCATGCCATAAAGGTCTGCTCCATTAATTTTTTCGTAAGTGTCCGTACACTTACTGTGCTTGCTATTAAAGCTATTAAAGTTATAAGCGTCAATCGTTTATTAGGTTTTATTAATTATACCGCATTTAAAGAAATTAATTAAGAAGTATAAATGGCGTTCAAGCAAATATCTTAAATAAGATTACTAAAATTTAAAATAATTCATGTATTGAAGTTAATTATCAAATGAGTTACAATAAAACTGACGGTATCGTCGGAATTATTTATTGACAGGAGATAAAGTTTTGAATGATAAAAAATTGAAAGTTGGAGAAAAAAGGAAGTTAGAAATTCTGGAAGCGGCAAAAAAATGTTTCTTAGAAAAGGGTTTCCAAAATACAACTATGGAAGATGTTATAGAAAAAGTAAGTTTAAGTAAAGGTGGTGTTTACTATCATTATGGTTCAACCTACGAAATGATTTATGATTTTATGAAATTAGGTATCAAATATAGAGGAGAAAAAAGCAAAACTATCGACACATGTAAGTTAACGACTTTAGACGCAATTGCTGAGATGATGATGGAAAGAATTTATGATGAAAATGAATTTAAAAGCATATATGCAATTTTTTTGAAACTACAAAATGAAGATAAAAGATTGTGTGAAATGTTTAAAAATTTAAAAGAAACAAACACAGAAATTTTATCGTCTGCATTTCCTCCAAACGATAAGCTCTCATCTATTTTTGAAGATGAGTTTTTAGTGACCTTTGTAAATACTTTGATTTTAGGATATGAAAGTTTAAATCAAAAAGAAATTTTTATTGAAAATAAAGAAACAATCAAAAAGATGTTGGAAGGTTATTTGAGAGAAAAACTCATTAATTAGGAGATTTTTATGGGTAAGGAGTTAATGTGTCATCTTTATGGAAGAAATTTAGAAAAAATAATAGAAAATTCTAAAGGGAGAATTTGCGAATTTCATAATTTGGAAAATGGAAAATATATAGTTTCAAAGTACGAAATTTTCAAAGGGGTAACAGTTTTTTATAATGATATACACACTTCCGTCATAAAGAAAAAATTATCAAAAAATTTAAATCAAAGCTACGAGATTAATCATTGTAGAGAAGGAAGATTTGAATGCGTATTAAGCGATGGAACTATTACTTATATGGAATCGGGAGATTTTGCAATCAATGCAAGTAGTAACAGCTCTGAGGAATCTTTTTTTCCTATATCTCATTATCATGGTGTGACTTTTTATATTAATCCAAATGAATTTGATAGCGAAATATATTTTTTAGAGGAAATGTTAGGGATTAAATTTGAAGTTGTTTTAAGAAAATTATGCAATAAGGACAAAGTTTTTGTACAAAGAGCTACTCGGCATATTGAACATATTTTTTATGAAGTTTATAAAGTTCCAGATGAAATTCTAATTGAATATCTAAGGGTAAAATTTCAAGAACTTTTCCTATATATTTCAAGCTTTGATACCAGTAACAAGATAAGCGATAGGAAATATTTTATTAAGACAAATGTTGATATTGTAAAGAAAATAGATGAATTTATAAAGAATAATTACGAAAAAAATATAACTTATGATAAACTATCAGAAATCTTTAAGATAAATTCTACCACAATGAAATCTTGCTATAAGAGTGTTTTTGGGCAAACAATTAAGGAAGCGATAACAAGTAAAAGATTGGAGGTAGCAGCTGATTTTTTGAATAATACATCAATTTCAATTACGGAAATTGCTATTAGGGTAGGTTTCACAGATCATGCTAAATTTTCAAATACTTTTAAAAATAAGTTTAATCTCACTCCTTCAGAATATAGAAAAATATCTAAAACAGCACATTTAGTCTAAATAGTCAAGAAAATAAGCTTAGTCTATTATAGAATGATAACAGCTATCAACTAAGGAGGTTGAATTATGGAAAGTAAAAAATTAACTATAAAGGATTTAGCAACCATAGGAATCTTTTCTGCAATCATGATTGTTGTATTCATTGCTTTTTCAATGATTACAGGGGCATCATTATTTTTCAATATGATTTTTAATGCTGTGTTTACTGCACTAATTTTAGGACCATTTTTTGTTTATATGGCTATGAAAGTAGGCAAACCTGGCGTTGCACTAATTTATAATATTATACAAGCTATATTAGCAACTGTCTTTATGGGTCCTTTTATGATTCCATGGTTTGTAGGTGGCGGGATAATTGCAGAGTTATCTATGCTTGGTACAGATAGCTATAGGAATATAAAAAGAATTACTATTGCTTGGATAATTACATCATTAACTAGAGCGGCTCATGGTATGAGCGAAATATGGTTTTTTAAAGATGCCTTCATTAAGTCTGGCGTATCTCCAGAACAAGTTCAAATACAAACTCAGTATTATACAAATCCTAAATGGATTCTTATTTCTTTAGCATGTACTATTGTGGCGGCAATTATTGGTTGCTATTTAGGAAATAAGATGACAGAAAAGCATTTTAAAAAGACAGGAATAATAAAATGATGCATTTGGACTTACGTTCCAAATTAGTAGTATTTTTAAGTACAGTATTTTTGGTTTCAGTATTGTCCAAAGATACTGTACTTTTTTTATTAGCCACCATTCTAGTTATTTATGTATCACTGCAAGGATATAGCAAATCTACTATAAAACTAATTATTGCAATGGGTGTTTTAAGTTTTTTGAGATTTGTCTCAAATGGAGAAGGTTTTGGCATTTTGATTCCCGATATGTTTCTGTTTATGGTTATAAGAACATTAGTTATAGTTCTATCAGTAATACCAATTTTAAAAACACCTCCAGGAGAGATAATGGCAATAATGAAAAAAATGAAAATTCATAGAAATGTTGCTTTGCCACTTATTTTCATGATGAGATTTTTCCCAGTAGTTAAAAGTGAGTTTAAAGAAATTATCGACTCGTTGAGATTAAGGGGATTAATTTCTATTAAAAAACCATTTTTAACGATGGAATATTTATTTGTTCCTATGATGTTTTCATCTTCAAAAATAGCTGAAGAACTTGCCGCCGCATCGGAAGTAAGAGGAATTTCTGCATCTGGAAAACATAGCTCAAGAAGAAAAATAAAATTTAGAAATCTTGATGTTATTGTTTGTTTAATCACCATCTTTATCACAATGAGCATGATTTTCCTGGAGAGGAGTTATTAAGATGATCAAGTTAAAAAATGTAAGCTTTGCCTACAGTAAAGATTCAGCAAACATCTTAAAAAATATTAATTTGGAAATTAATGATGGGAAATGTGTTGCCTTTATAGGGGCGAGTGGTTGTGGTAAAACTACCCTTACAAGACTTATAAATGGTCTTGCTTATAAATTCTATGGAGGGAAATTAAAGGGAGAAATTTCCATAGATGGAATAAATCCCCTGGAAAAAGAATTATATGAAATAGGAAGGAAAGTAGGATCTATTTTTCAAAATCCCAAGAGTCAATTTTTTGCAGAAAATGTAGAAGATGAAATTGCCTTTGGGCTTGAAAATTATGGGATAGAAAGAGAAAAAATAGATAAAATAATCAACAATTCCTTAAAATCTATTAATGGAGAAAATTTAAAAGATAAAAACTTATTTCATCTTTCAAGTGGAGAAAGACAAAAAATAGCAATTGCTTCAATAAATGCACTTAATCCACCTATTTATGTTTTTGATGAACCGTCTGCTAACCTAGATATGAAAAGTGTAGAAGCTTTAAGAAAACTTATGCTTTTATTAAAGAAAAATAAAAAGACAATAATCATTTCAGAGCATAGGCTATACTACCTTAGAGGAATAGTGGATAAATATTATTATCTTGAAAATGGAGAAATTAGCAATGTTTTTACAGAGGAAGAACTATTATCAAAAAGTGAAGATTTTTTCAATAAGTTAGGATTAAGATTCTTTTCTTTAAATAAAATATCTCCTAAAATAAATAAGTTAAAAGAGATAAATTCTATGAACTTAGAAAAAATTTCTTTTTCCTATAATAAGAATGTCCTTATAAAAGATTTGACCTACGAATTTAAAAGTGGAAATATTTATGGAATTATTGGGGATAATGGCATAGGCAAATCTACTCTGTTTAAAATTTTAAGTGGACTTATGAAAAAAGATAGTGGTTTTATATCTATAAATGGAGAAAAATTAAACAAAAGAAATAGGCAAAAAAGAATATACTACCTGTCAAATAATCCTGATAGTAATCTTTTTGAAGTTTCAGCAGAAGACGAGTTAAAACTAAATAATAAAGATGCAGATACAGATAAAATATTAGCTGATTTTAACTTAGAAAATATAAAAGACATCCATCCACAAATCATGTCAGGCGGACAAAAACAAAGATTAACTATCGCTTCAGCAGAACTTTTAGAAAGAGATGTTTATTTATTTGATGAGCCAACAAGTGGTTTAGATGGACATAATATGCAAATTATTTCAGAAAGAATGAAGAAATTACAAGAAAAAGAAAAAATTATACTTATAATTTCCCATGATTATGAATTTTTGTGTAATTCCTGCAATAAAATTCTTTATTTAGACGGATACTCTTTTGAGGAATTTTCTACAAAAGAGGATAAAGAAAAAATATTAGCTATATTAATGGGAAAAAATTTAATATTTAGGAGGGGATTTGATGGATCTAATAAAACAATATGTAAAAAAGAGAAAAGGCTCATATTTTATGTCAATCTTACTGGCAATAATTGGAGTAGTGGCTGGGCTTTTTTCTTATATATACATGGCAAAAATCGTTGTAAACTTAATTAATGGTGCAAATGATATGAGTTTATATACTCCACTATGCATAAATATTTTAATAACATTTGTTATTAAAGAAGTGGCAGCAGGAATATCAACAAGTATTTCCCATACGGCAACCTTTAATTCATTAGGAGAAATTAGAAATGATATTTCAAAAAAATTATTTAAGATGCCATTGGGAGATGTATTATCAAGATCATCTGGAGAATTAAAAAATATTATAGTTGAGCAAGTTGATTCTATGGAAACTTCTCTTGCCCACCTATTGCCAGAATTTACGGCAAATTTAGTAGGACCTGTTCTATTATTTATTTATATGTTTACCTTAGATTGGCGATTGACCTTGCTATCACTAATTCCATTTGTGATAGGAATGGCTACCATGATGTCTGTAATGAATGCTCATTATAAGGAAATGTTTGGAAAGTCAGTTGCCATTGGTCAACACATGAATAATTCTATTGTTGAGTATATAAATGGGATAGAAGTAATAAAGACCTTTAATCAAAGCGAATCATCTTATAAAAAATACGCTGATGCAGTTTATGACAATGCAAGCTTTTATTATAACTGGATGGGTGAATCTATGAATAGGGTTGCCATAGGTAGATTACTTTCTCCTATGGGAATTATTACCATCATACCCTTTGGGATTTTATTTTATATAAAGGGAAGTATTGATTTAGGAAATTTAATTACCTTAATCGTCTTATCCTTTGCTACAGTTTCTAGTATTTTAAAAATCATGAACTATATGGACGATGTGTCAAGAATATCAACTATAACTTCTGAAATAGGAAAAATTTTAGATTCAAGAGAGTTAGAAAATATTGACAAGGGAGAAAAAATAGAATCCTATAATATAGAACTTCAAGACGTAGACTTTTCTTACGATGGAAAAAATAAGGTTATAGATAATCTTTCTATGGAAATAAAAGAATCTTCTGTTTCAGCCCTCGTTGGTCCTTCTGGGTCAGGTAAGTCCACAATAGCAAAACTTATTGCTGGTTTTTGGAATATAGATAATGGAACTATAAAGATAGGAAATGTTGAAACGAAAGACTTATCCCTTGAAAAATTATCTTCACTTATTTCTTTTGTATCCCAAGACAATTTCCTCTTTGATATGACTATAAAGGAAAATATTAGGCTTGGAAATAAGAATGCCTCTGACGAAGAAATTATAGATGTATGTAAAAAATCTGCCTGCCATGATTTTATTATGAATCTATCTAATGGTTATGATACAAGAGTTGGCGAAGGTGGAGGTCATCTATCTGGAGGAGAAAGACAAAGAATATCTATTGCTCGTGCCATGCTAAAGAATGCACCAATCGTAATTTTAGATGAAGCAACTTCTTATATAGATCCTGAAAATGAAGCTCTCATACAAAACGCCTTGGCAAATCTAGTTAAGGGTAAAACTTTAATCATAATCGCTCATAGGTTAAAGACAATTGTTGATGCAGATAGGATATTTGTTATTAAAGATGGCAAATTAAATTCTTATGGTACTCATGAAGAACTATTAAAGTCATCAGAACTTTATAAGGAAATGTATGCTGCAAATTTAAGGGGTGATGAAAATGCTTAATGTGTTTAAAAAGATATGGAATTTTTCAAAAGAGGAACAGGTATATATTAAGAAATCTATTCTCGCTGGATTTTTGCACGCAGTATTTAATGCCCTTGAGTTTGGTGCAATTTACTATATGCTAGTAAATATATTTTCTAAAACTTTAGACTATAAGGCAATCTTTGTTTGTCTTGGAATATTAGTTATATCCCTTGTTGGAAAGATAATGACACAAAAATCATCTCAAATGGCACAAACTCACGCTGGATATTTTATGGCAGCTCACAAGAGAATAGAAATAGGAGAAAAAATAAAAAGAGTTCCTATGGGTTTCTTTTCAAGCTTTTCACTAGGAAGATTAACTACTATTGCTACATCTTCACTTTCCCAAGCAGAAATGTGGGTGCCTATGCTTTTGGTTCTTGTACTGGGTGGAGTTTTAAATACTTTTGTCTTTGTCCTTGGAACTTTAATTTTTAACGTAAAGGTAGGACTGGTTGCTGTAGCAGGTGTGGTAGTATTTTTCATCGTTACATCAATGATGGAGAAAAAATCATCAGCTAATGCAGACAAAATGACAGAAACACAAACAAGACTTACAAAAGAAGTATTAGCAACTTTACAAGGAATGCAGGTTATAAAATCCTATAATCTTGGTGGAGAAAATAACAGGGCTTTAAGAAAGTCTATAAAAGATACATCAAATATACTTTTAGATTTAGAAATATCTGTAGCACCTTACACAGTTATCCAAAGAATTGTAATGGGAATAACAACAGTAGCTATGGTCTATGTATCATTAAAATTAAATTTATCTGGTGAACTTCCACTTGCTGAAACAATTCTTATGATTATGGCATCATTTATTATCTTTGAAGGCTTAATCGGGGCAGGATCAAACATGGCTATCCTAAGAGCTTGCGAAAATGCTATAGATTCAGTTGGTTTTATAGACTCAATGCCTGATATGAAAGAAGGAAGTATTACAGAGCCTATAAAAAATCATGATATAGTCTTTAAAAATGTTTCTTTCTCTTATGATGATAGACCAATTTTAAAAAATGTATCAGCAGAGATAAAAGAAAACACCATGACTGCTATTGTTGGTCCATCTGGATCTGGTAAAACAACATTTTGTAATCTCATAGCAAGATTTTGGGATGTAAATTCTGGTGAAATTTTAATAGGTGGGAAAAATATAAAAGACTATAAGATAGAAAATCTTATGAATTCAATTTCCATGGTCTTCCAAGACGTTTATTTATTTGAAGATACAATTGAAAACAATATAAAATTTGGGAAACAAAATGCAAGCCATGAAGAAGTAGTTCAAGCTGCAAAAAAAGCAAGATGTCATGAATTTATAGAAGCTTTACCAGAAGGATATAATACTATTATCGGAGAAGGTGGAGCAAGTCTATCAGGTGGAGAAAAACAAAGAATCTCAATTGCAAGAGCTATGCTAAAAGATGCAGACATCATAATCTTTGATGAAGCCACTGCAAATATAGACCCAGAAAATGAAGATAAGCTTAAAGAAGCAATAGAATCATTAACAAAAAATAAGACAGTAATAATGATTGCCCATAGACTAAAGACAATAAGAAATGCTGACCAGATTTTAGTCTTAAAAGATGGAGAAATAGTAGAATGTGGAAATCATGAAGAACTGATTAAAAATAATGGACTTTATTCTGACCTTATAAATGCAAAAGCTAAGGCGGAATCATGGAAATTAAATAATTGATAGGAAGAAATATTAAAGTCTTTGAACAGGAAAATTTAGATTAGAGGATTTATGCCTAATAGCATAAGTCCTCATTTTTTATATTCAAATTAATCATTGAAACTTAAAAATACTATAAAAAAAATAAAAGTTTTGGTTACCAAAGAGGGCAAATTTCACTTTATAAAGTGAGGGGTATTTTGTCATCTTTCTATACAAATCCAAATACTTTGAAGTGTGAATATTTTTGAAATTGCTTAGGTGAGATTAGAATTTTTTAAATTTACTTCACTTACAGAGGTAAAAAATCAATTTACATAGAAGGTTAAAATGCAAGCAATAAAGATTTATAGTATAAGACTTGCTATGTTATGTAGACTTTATGATCTTAAATTAATTAATGATAAGGAATATACAAAAATAAAAAATAGAATAGAAAATGATTATAAGAAGATGGATAGAAAGTAGTTAACCTTGTGATATAATAACACTGTAGAAAGATACAAAATGGGAAGGAGGTAAAATGAATACTAAAGTAAAATTAATAAAAGCTTCAAATACAGGAGCAAGAAATAGAAATTCACTACATTTAGATTTAAAACGTGTTGCAGCATATTGTAGAGAAAGAAAACAATGTTGGTGTAGTATTTGAAGAAGAAAATATAGATACTTTCAAGAAGAACTTGGCACACAAGTTCAATTTACAAAAAAATTAACTGGCAATGTGTAAGGTCAACAAAAAAAGGTAAAAAATATTGCCCTCATTCAAAAGGAATACAAGAAGCAGCAATAGAAAAAGCTTTTGTTGAAAGCTATAGGCAATTATGCCATGCAGATTCAACAGTAATAGATGACTTTTTAAAAATTGTAGAAGAAGAAATAAATGATAATACTTTAGTCAAAGATTTGAAAAAGTTAGAAAACCAATTAAACAGAATCATTAGTCAAGAAAGAAAGTTAGTTGCTCTTCATTTAGAAGATAGTATAGACGAAGAAGTTTATGCTAAAAAGTATAAAAAACTTACAAAACAAAAAGAAGAATTACTTGATGAAAAGAAAACACTGGAACTAACAATAAAAGATGAAAACTCTATTAAAGAAAGACTAAAGCAATTTAAAAAGGTCTTAGAAAACAAAGAAATTATAGAGGAATTTAACAGGACAGTATTTGAAAGCATAGTCGATAAAGTCGTGGTGGGTAGAATTGACAAAGAAGGAACAGTTCATCCATATGACCTGACATTCTATTTCAAAACAGGAGTTAAAGATAGTCAAAATTCTAATAACTTTAAAGATAAAAGAAAAAATGCCAAAGACAATGACATTAATAAATTGTGCTCCTACAAGAATGACGAGGATAAAAAATTATGTTCCCAAGGAAAAGACAACGCATGTTGAGAGCATAGCATTGTTGTCAAGAAAATAAAAAAAGGCTTTCAAGGTCTTATAATCTTTTAAGCCTTTTTTTATTTGGGAAATACATTGCGAAACATATCTAATATATATCCACTTTATATTATTAGGATAGGTGGGATATAGTTCCTAAAAGTGTTAAAATATAAGAGATTAGGAAAATAGTTTATGTTCTTTACGGAGAAATAATAATTTGATAGATGGGAAACATATGACAATAGAAGAAAGGAAATAATGGAGGAACGGTATGGACGCACATAAAGGAAATATCTATGAGATATTAAATGGAAATAAGCAGTTCTTGATTCCGGTTTATCAGAGATTTTATAGCTGGGATATTGATCAGTGTAGAAGGCTTTGGAATGATATTGTAGAAATGCAGAAACAAGGCAAGGTCGGTCATTTTGTCGGTTCTATTGTAAACATTGCGGAGCAGGCAATGCCGACAGGTGTTCAAAAGTTTATGATCATTGACGGTCAACAGAGAATGACTACTTTAACATTACTTCTTTTGGCTCTTCGCGATTATGCAATAAAGAATCCTGATGATAAAACAATAAATGCTCGTCGCATAGATAATATGCTTTTAAAAAATGAGTATGAATATGGTGATGAAAGATATAAGCTGCTACTAACTGAAACAGATAGAGATATTCTCATAAGCCTTATTGAAAAAAAGCCGATTAGGGAAGGCACCAGATCAAGACTGATTGAAAATTATAATTTTTTTTGCAATAAGATTGGCGGTAAAGAAATTCAGCCTTCTGAGGTATATGAGTCAATTGGAAAATTACAAATTGTTAATATCACATTAGATCGAGCTGTTGATGATGCACAGGCAATTTTTGAAAGCTTGAATTCTACCGGCAAGGAACTTTCTGAATCTGATTTGATTCGTAATTACATATTGATGGGATTGGAACCTTCAGAGCAAACCTATGTGTATGAACATTTGTGGCGACCTATGGAACAATTGTTTGTCTATGAAACTCAGGGAACAGTAATGGATGCTTTCTTCCGCCACTACCTAACTATGAAATTATCTCGTATTCCAAAGCAGGGACGCGTATATGAAGAGTTCAAGTTGTATCATTTGAATTGTGAGTTCGGAACTATAAGAGAACTGTGTCAAGATTTGTTGGAGTATGCAAAATATTATACAAATATTGTATTCGAGCGTAATTCCGACACGGGTTTAAAGAAATTATATGAGGATATTATTGATTTAAAAATGGAAGTATCTTATCCATTCTTACTTAAAATTCATCGTGACTGCGATGAGGGGTTAATTACATTAGAGGAGCTCAAGGAAATTCTAAAGCTTTGCATTAGCTATGTATTAAGACGTTCAATTTGTGAGATTCCTACTAACTCACTGAACAAAACATTTGCAACGATAAAGAATTATATCAAACCAAATGATTATTTGAATTCAGTTAAGGCATTCTTCTTGATGCAAGAAACATACAAAGAATTCCCGGATAACGATAAATTTGAAGTCGCATTTGTCAGTCGTGATATCTATAACATGCGTACTAGAAATTATATTCTTAGTAGTTTAGAAAACTTTGAAAATAAAGCTCCGATTATAATAGAGAATTACACAATTGAGCATATTATGCCGCAGAATAAAAATCTATCTTTAGAGTGGCAAGCTGATCTTGGTGCTGATTGGCATGAGGTTCAGAAAAAGTATTTACATACAATCGGTAATCTTACGTTGACTGCATATAATTCTGAGATGAGTGACAGGCATTTTTTGGAAAAGATGGATATGCCCGGAGGATTCAAAGAAAGTGCACTTAGACTTAATAAATATGTGGTTTTACAAAATGAATGGAATGAAGAACGTATAATAGAGAGAGCAAAGGAATTGGCGAAGAAAGCGGAATCTATTTGGCCATATCCAACTTTAACGGCTGAAGAACTTGCAAAGTTTCAAGTAGAAGAAAAAACAACCACGAAGTATTCTTTGGAAACATATTATATGAATGATTTTACAAGAACATTATATGAATCTTTGGATAAGCGAATTATGAATTTATCTCCGGCGGTAAAAAAGGAATATAAAAAGCTGTACATTGCATATAAACTTGATACTAATTTTGTAGATATTGTTCCCAAGAAATATAGATTGCGTCTTTCGATTAATATGAAGTTTTCAGATATTATCGATCCTAACGGTATTTGCAAAGATATTACCGGCATAGCGCGTTGGGGAAATGGCGATGTGGAAGTATCTATGAAGCATCAGGATGAATTAGACCAAATCATGGAAATTGTAAAACAATCCTTTGACGCACAGGCAGAATTATGATTATTAAAGAAAAGTCGATACTAAATATAACAAGATAAGATAGAAGATATATTAGAAAGGAAATAGATTATGCATATACTGTTGGTGACTGTTAGAATATTTTTGGCTGCCTTTTTAGGGGCGATTATTGGAATAGAAAGAGAAATTAAAAACAGAGCAGCCGGCTTTAGAACTCACATTATTGTAAGTGTTGGAGCGTGCTTGATTATGCTGATAGGCATAGACGGCATTGGCGCGATCTCTTCTGACAGGGCGAGAGACACGGCAAGAATTGCAGGCCAAGTTATAAGCGGAATCGGTTTTTTAGGTGCCGGAACTATACTTCAAAAAAAGGATAAGGTTTCAGGTCTTACCACAGCTGCAACTCTATGGTTATCTGCAGCGATTGGACTTGCAGTGGGAATCGGTTACTATGAAGGAGCAATCATTGCAACTGCAATCTGTCTATTAACTTTGATATCTCTTAAGTGGGTTGGTGACTTATTTAATAACAGAGTGACTAAGTCTTATACTATGATATTTGATACTGTTAACTTCGATCAGGATAAGTTTATAGAATTTACTTCAAGTGAAGATATAGAAGTGAGGAAAATAGAAATAATTGACGAGGACATGGATGATAAATCAATGATTGAAGTGAGCTTATCTTTTCATAAAAGTTATAATATTGGTGAGTTTTTCAAAAATCTAAAATCAGAACTTAGTTTAAAATCCGTTAAATTAAGTGGTTAAAATGATTAATAAAGTAAATAAAAATAGCCGGCTTTTAGGTCTTATGATCTTGGAAGCCATTTTTTTATTTGGAAAATACCTTCAGTAGATTTAAAACATTTTGGATTTATTGAGGGATGGGGAAGTATCATTTAATGATTAAGTATAACTTTAAAACAAGTACTTACTAAAACGCAGCTTCAAGCGAGCTGTTTTTTCTGATTTACGCACTATAAAGAAGATTGTATAATAGAAAAAGCAAGAAAAAACGCCGAAGAAAATCAAATAAAAAACGCAAGATTCATATCAGGAAAAGTAGAAAACATAATAGACAAACTAACAGAAGAAAAAGTCTATAACAAAGTCATACTTGACCCGCCAAGAAGCGGAGTAGAAAAAACAGTCTTAGAAAGGCTCTTAAAACTTGAACCAGAAAAAATAGGCTATATATCATGTAACCCATCAACCCAAGCAAGAGATTTAAAAATATTAAAAGAAAAATATAAAGTAGAAAAAGTAATGCCCATAGACATGTTTGCCCACTCAAGCCATGTGGAGACGGTAGCTTTATTGTCCAAACTAAACACAGAGAATCATTTAGATATAGAAATAGGTGAAGATGAATTATCTGAAATTGACTTTTCAAAAGATGCAACGTACGGAGAAATTAAAAAGTTTGTATTAGATAGATATGGGTTAAAAGTTTCAAGCCTATATATTGCACAAGTAAAAAGGAAGTATGGTCTAATAGAAAGAGAAAACTACAATATTAGCAAGAAAGAAAATCAAAGAGTACCAAATTGTCCAGAAGAAAAAGGAAAAGCAATCGAAGATGCTTTAGAGTATTTTGGAATGATTAAAAAAATATCTAAGATTGAAAATTTTAAAATTAAGACTTAAAAACTTTAAGATTAAAAAGATATGTACTTCTTATATAACCTAAGAAGATTAATTGAAAATCAGGGGAACGATGATGGTAAAATAAAAAATTTTAACAACTAAAGAAGAATTAGGCATTATTGCCAAAGAGGTTTTTATGAAGTTAAAAATACTGAAAAAGACTTGTTAGAATTGAAAATTTTAGATCATTGTGCAGGGTTTCGTGTCATAATAGTGATAGAGGCAAATAGTTATGTAAATATAAAGAGTTCAAGACTTCTACCAAAGTTTAAAACTCAAAAAATAAATAGTTGGTGTGCTGCTTAGAGTAACCATTTTGATAATGTGGATGCGAAACAAAAAGAGATAATCAGACTTCGTAAAAAATTGAAACAGGTTGAAATGGAGAATGATATTTTAAAGCAAGCTGCACTACTGTTAGGCAAAAAATAGACCTCATTATCTCGAACCGAGATAAATATAGCATTAGTGCAATGTGTAGACTACTTGGGGTCACAAGAAGTTTAGTCTATTATCATTTGAACAAAGAAAAAGATGTGAAATTAGATGAAGATGAAAAACTAATAGAAGAAATAAAAGAAATATTCAGAAGAAGTAGAAACAACTATGGAACACGCAAAATAAAAAAAAAACTAGGGAAAATTGGATATAAAATATCGAGAAGAAAAATAGGCCGAATAATGAAGAAAAATGGCCTAGTCTCAAACTATACAGTAGCACAATATAAAGTAATAAGATCCAAATGCAACGAAGAAGACATCCCTAACCTTTTAAATAGATAATTTGACAATAGAGACTATTTAGAAGCAATAGTAAGCGACCTAACATATGTAAGAGTAGGAAAAACATGGAATTATATATGTTTAATAATAGACTTAAACAGCCGTGAAATAATAGGATACTCATCAGTTAAAAACAAAGATGCAAATCTAGTAGCAGAAGCATTTTACTCAATAAGGCAGCCACTAAATCGTATAAAAATATTTCACACAGACAGAGGAAGAGAATTTAAAAATATAAAAATAGAAGAAATATTAAAGGTATTTGGGATAAAAAGATCGCTAAGTAAAAAAGGAAGCCCATATGATAACGCAGTAAGCGAAGCAGTCAATAAAGTAATGAAGACAGAATTCATATATCAGGAGAACTTTACTAATTTCCAAGAACTTAATCTAAAATTAGCAGAATACGTATATTGGTATAATAACCTAAGAATTCATGGATCTTTAGGATATAAAACACCAGTAGAATATAGAAAAGCAGAATAAAAAGCTCTGGAAGTTTCATAAATTAAATAAAATATATGAACAGACTGTCAAGGGCAAATTTCAACGAAATTTGGGCGAAGCCTTTACCCTTGATTGTCTGAGAATATATTTTATAATCTAAAGAAACTTTCAAGCTTGATAATGTTCGGTTATAAATTGTCTAAAAAAGGGTTGCCATTCCATGTATTTGGGTTCATTAGAAGAATGCCGAGCAATGGGTAACATGACGCTGATGTGTTTATACACAAAAAAGCTACACGTGCGTTGGCTGACAACAGGGAGCTAAGTAAATTAACACCAGCTAAAATGTTTGACGCTATTAATAAATGACAAGTATATGAAATTGGTTTTACCTAGTTTAAAAAAGAAATTATAATGAAAATATGGAGGCTAAGAATATGAAGATTAATAATGAATGTTGTTGTGGATGCAAAACAGAAAAGCCGGATCAAATTAAAGACAATTGTCCTGTATGTAATAATGAAGGGATTTCCGTTAGTAAAGTAACTGTTGAACATCTAGTGGTAGATGATTATCGTAATGCTGTTAACGGAGATCAATATAAGATTTGCATGAACGAGGACTGCGACGTTGTTTACTATAACTTAGATAATGAAATAAAATTCTTGAAAGACCAAGTTAGAGTTCCTATCTGGTTTAAGAAAGATGCAGATCCTAAGTATGCTTGTTATTGTAGCGAAGTCACAGAAAATCAGGTAATTGAAGCAGTTGTAAAGCATGGCGCGAAATCCGTAAAAGAAGTAAATGCCATCACTGGGGCAATGAAAAATTCTAATTGTAAAGAAAACAATCCGTTGGGAGTTTGTTGTCATAAGATTATTCAGGAAGCTATCGATAAAGGCTTGAAAATGAAATAATTACAGTCGATATGTTCCTACAAACAAGAGCCAATCTTTGATATGTTTCCATCTACGAGCGTGGATATGTTCCCCATAACCATAGGGGTTGAGACGATAGCTCTATTGTCCAAACTAGACGTCGACGGACATATTAAGGTTGAAATTGGAGAAGAAGAATTATCAGAAATTGAGTTTTCAAAAAATGCTAGCTATAAGGAAATTCATAAATATGTTCTAGAAAAATATGGTTTTAAAGTTTCAAATCTATATATAGCACAGATAAAGAGAAAACATGGCTTAATAGAGAGAGAAAATTACAATGTAAGTAAGAAAGATAAAGATGAGCGAGTTGTACCTCAATGTCCACTAGAGAAGGAAGAGGCTATTGACGATGCTTTGGTATGGTTTGGGATGATTTAGAATATGTAAATAAAAAATGATATTACGTATCAATAAGATAATAGGAGTTTAAAATGAGTGAATTATTATTCCCTGACATCACAAAGGAAAAAATGATAGAATTAGCTGTTGATTTAAATGATATTAGTTATGCAGATGAGATGTGTTTTGATTTTAGTCAAGTAAATTGGATCGAACCATTTGGAATGTTATATGCAGGCATGATAATAAAAAATTATCACAAGAAAAATCCTCATATTAAATACAGCATTAGATATATTGAAAACTCAAATATAACAACATATGCTGGGCATATGGGTTTTTTTAAATTTATTTCAGAAAATTTATTTTTAGGTAAATCTCCGGGAGAAGCTAGTGGAAATTGTAATTATATGCCAATTACAAAAATAAATTTTAATGAGGAATTTCAAGAATTTAATAGTAAGGGATATTGTCTCAATATGGAGGAAATTATAGAAAGACTAACTATTAAAAGTCAAGAGGTAAAATGCTAAAAATATAAGAATTGATATTGATAAAAACTGAATAAAAATAAGCATGAAAAAAT
>NZ_JAUSTN010000008.1:0-64517 GCF_030812875.1 Peptoniphilus koenoeneniae | reverse complement strand
GGATCCACCTGTACCCATACCGAACACAGAAGTTAAGCCTTCATGCGCCGATGGTACTTGGCTGGTAACGGCCTGGGAGAGTAGGTTATTGCCGGTTTGATTATTTATTAATCAAGCAATTATAATTATAGAGAGCTGTATGTTAAGCATCGGCTCTCTATTTTTTTAGGTTTCTTATAGAAAATTATTCTATTATTTATGGTATTATTAAATAAATGTGTTTAATTTTTATTAAAATAAAAGGAGAAGTTAAATGAAAATTGGTTTTGGTGCAGATCACGCAGGCTTTGCTTTAAAAGAAGAATTAAAAAAATATTTGGAAGAAAAGGGACATGAATGTATTGACTACGGTACATATAGTGAACAGAGAGTTGACTACCCTGATTATGGGAAAAAAGTTGCTCACGCACTTGTAGAAGGAGAAGTTGAAAAAGGAGTCCTTGTTTGTGGTTCTGGAATAGGAATTTCTATAAGTGCAAATAAAGTTAAGGGAATAAGATGTTGTGTTTGCTCAGAACCCTACTCTGCAAGAATGAGCGTAAGACATAATAATGCAAATATAATAGCCATGGGTGGAAGAATAGTTGGAACAGACCTTGCAAAAATGATAGTTGATGAATTTTTTAACAGTCAATTTGAAGGCGGCCGCCACGAAGCAAGGGTAAAAAAAATAGAAGAAGAATAAAAGGAATAGAAATGTTCTTTTTATTTTTATCCTTAGCTTAAAAAATTTCATATCTTAAATTAAAATAGAAAAATAAAAAAAGAGGTAAAATTATGTTAATGATTGAAGAAAGAGAAAAAATAGTAGAATTTGGAAAAAAATTAATAACTGACGGTTTAACCACAGGAACCGGAGGAAATATTTCCATTTTTAATAAGGAACTGGGATATTTTGCCATAAGCCCCAGCGGAATAGATTATTTTAAAACAAAAGTGGAAGATATAGTAATAATGGATTTGGATGGAAAAATAATAGAAGGAGAAAAAAAGCCTTCCAGTGAACATGAAATGCATCGCTATGTTTATTTAAATCACCCTCAAGCAGGAGCCACAGTTCATTGCCATTCCACCTATGCAACAGTGCTTTCAACTCTTAGAATGGATCTTCCAGCATCAAATTATATAATAGCCGATGCAGGAGATAAAGTTGTAAAATGTTCAAGATATGAAACTTTCGGCACTAAAGAACTGGCCCAAGCATCAATGGAAGCAATGGGACAAAGAAGAGCCTGTCTTCAAGCAAACCATGGTCAATTAACATGGGGAAAAGATATAGAATCAGCCTTTAACCTTGCCATGACTTTAGAACAACTTTGCAAAATTCATGTAATTTCTTTAAGTGCAGGAAAACCTCAAATTATAGAAGACGAAAAAATGGACGAAGTATTGGAAAAATTTAAAACTTACGGACAAAAGAAAAGAGATTAAAAAAAGACCCCTGAAGATAGAACTTTAGGGGCTTTTTATTTAAAAACTTATTTTAAAATACAAAACTTATAATCTCTTTCCTTAAAATAATTAATAACTAAAGGTAAACTTTTAAGGGTTAAGGGCTTAGTAGAGGCATCGTGCATTAAGACCACAGCAACCTCTGTATGCTTGTTTTGGTTCAAAGAGGTGTCAAGGTATTGGACTTGTTCATTTTCATCTTTAGGACGCACTCTGAACGGTTCAGCATCACCTGTAAGAGCATTCCAATCGATCCAAGTTATGCCTCTATCCTTTAAAGCAGCATCTGAAGCGTTAATACCAGCCCAAGACATGTGTCCTCCAGGGTATCTAAAAACATGAGCTGTAAAGTCATCACCAAATATTTTTTTAAGTCTTTTTTGAGTTAGAACAGCTTCATCAACAATAGTTTGAGCATCAGCAGTTCTTCCTGGATATAAAGTGGAATAGTCATGGCTAAAAGAATGAATAGCTATAGAATTTCCGTTTAGAATAGTTTTTCTTAAAACATCTTCATGATTTTCTGTTACGGCTTTACCTACAACAAAGAAAGTTCCGTGAACCTGATTTCTTTTTAAAATATCTAAGATGCCAGGCGTAATAGTGTTGTTAGGACCATCATCAAAAGTTAGAAAAACAAGTTTATCTTTTCCAGCATAGTCTTTTTCTCCACGAATATAATCTCTGATTTCTTCTGCAGGATAAGCGTAAGAATCAGCCTGAGTAATATGAGAAGAATCTTTTGAAATGACTTTTAACATGCCTGTAGCGGCATCTTGAGCCATAAAAGCAAACTCATAGGGTTTTTTAGGTATATATGAAGAATGGTCATATTGTCCTTTTTCTTCCCGCAAAATTTGCATAAGATACCAGGAAGCAAGACCCCTGTCCTCGGGAACCTTTATAGGTTCAACTTTTTTTCTTGAACAAGATTTCATAAGTAAAATCAATAAAATAAAAACAATTCCGCAAATAAAATAAAATCTTCTGCGAAGTTTTTGTTTTCTTATCCTTGCTCTTTTTCTTCTTTCATTCCTTCTTTTATCTAAATCATCATTAGAAATATTTTCTTTATTCATATTTTTGAAATTAGTATTGTCTTTCAAATTAATCACCTAAATAAGTATAACATATTTAACCTATAAAAATTTACACAAAAAAATTTATAAAAATTTCTTCATAAAAGAATCATGCCTTGGCCATAAATTTTGACTTTTAAAATTCTTCATGGAAAAGAAAACTCCATTTATCTCAGACCCTATTAAAATAATAATACTCATTAAATAGGTCCAGATAAAAAAAGCAAGAAGACTGCCAAGAGACCCATAAGTAACGGAATAGGATGCAAAAGTATTTAAATATCTTCCAAATAAAAAAGTAATGAAAATAAGAGAAATGGAAGTAAATAAAGCTCCAGGCATTACATTTTTAATCTTTACAAGACTTCTTGTGTAGGGATTAATTCCAAAATAATAAAGAACAATAAAAATTATAAAGATATAAATAAGAGGAAGGGAATTTTTCACTAAGTTGCTGAAAAGGTAACTGTAATCCCAATTTATTTTAAAAAACTTAAAAATATCTAAAATAAAGGTTTCTCCTATAATTTGAGTAAAAGTCAAAATAAAAACCATAATCATAAGGCAAACAGTAAAAAACATAGCCATAAGCCTTACTAAAAAATAATTTCTATTATCATCAGTTCCGTAAGATTTATTAACGTTCCACAAAATTTGCTTTATGCCACTTGATGCGGACCAAAGACCAAGAAAAAGTGAAAGGGAAAGAAAACCACCAGAAGAATTTTCCTCTAGCATCTGTATAAAATTGTAAACAATCCTTCCGATTTCTTTTGGCAAAAGACCTATTGCACTATAAACCGGATCATAATCTAAAATCTTTATAGAACCTATAAGGCTAAGAAGAGCAAAGACAAAAGGAAAAATTGAAATTAAAGAAAAAAATGACAGAGAGCCTGCCATAGCCAAAATATTCCCCTTAACAATCCTATAAAAAAGTTTATCAATAAAAATAAAAAAATTATTATTTCTTTTTTTATATAAAAAATCACTTAGCTTGTTCATAAGTACCTCACATATATTATATAATAAAAAGGAGAAAATATTTAAGAGGTGAAAAATGATTTTTAATATTTTAGTTTGTGATGACGAAAAAGACATAGTACATGCTATTGAAATATATTTTAAAGCTGAAGGCTACAGAGTTTTTAAAGCTTATAACGGAAAAGAAGCTTTGAAGATTATGGAAGAAGAAGACATTCATCTTGTAATAATGGATTTAATGATGCCGGAAATGGACGGAACAACAGCCATTTTAAAAATTAGAGAAAATAAAAACATCCCAATTATAATCCTCTCAGCAAAAGCGGAAATAACAGATAAGATTATAGGTCTTAACATAGGAGCTGATGACTATATAACAAAACCCTTTAATGCCATAGAACTTGTTGCCAGGGTAAATTCCGTTTTAAGAAGATATACAAGCCTTGGATCGGCAAACATAGCAAAAGACGAGTATTCTATAGGAAGGGTAAAAATTTTCGATTCTGCAAAAGTCGTAACTGTAGACGGAGAAGAAGTTTCTTTAACTCCCTATGAATATAAAATTTTACTTTATTTAGTACAAAATAAGGGCAGGGTATTTTCTTCCAATGAAATTTATAAATATGTATGGGAAGAAGAAGCCCATGATGTAAAAAAGATAATAAGCGTTCACATTTCCCACTTGAGGGATAAAATAGAAATAAATCCCCACAAACCCGATTTAATAAAATCAGTTTACGGAATGGGATACAAAATTGAAGGATAAAAATGGAAAACTCAGAAAAAAAACTTATAAAAATTCTTAAAGACATAAAAATGGAATTTGTCCTTTTAAATCTTCTTATAATTTTAGACTTTATATTTATAGATATAGGACATATTTTGGCACTAGGCCTATTCCTTTTAATTGTCCTTATAAAAATTTATAAAAAAAATTTTTTAAATTCCCTGTGGACCTTAAATTTATATGTAAGAAGAAGACAAAGCCCCTATTATATGTTGTCTTTTGTCTTTAATATCCTTTCCCTCATATTGATTTTATCAGCCCTAGTTACAAGAACGAAAATTTATTTTATAGTATTTTTACTTTTAAGACTTTGTCTTGAAATAGAAAGGCAAGTTTCCCAATATATAATTTTGTCAGATGCTATAAAAAAGACGGCAAGTTTTGAAAAAATAGAAATAGATGAAAATTTTGCCACTCAAAAAACAGTTAAAAATTTAAAAATGCTGGATAATATTTCCTTAGATATAAACCAAATGATACAGGAAAAAATGGAAAATGAAATGATGAAAGTGGAGCTTATAACAAATATATCTCACGATTTAAAAACTCCCCTAACTTCCATAATAAATTATGCAGACCTTTTAGAAAAAAAGAAGACCTTAGATGAAGAAGCAAAAGAATATATAAACATTTTGGGCAGAAATTCAAGAAGACTTAAATCCAGGATAATAGACCTAATTTACGCAGCAAGGACCAACGCCAAAAATATAAAAGTTGAAAAGGAAATTATAGAATTTAACGAACTTGTAAACCAAACTTATGGAGATTTTATAAGCTTGTTTGAAAAAAACAACTTGGATTTTATATATGACTCCGATAAGGAAAATATATTTATTTATTCAGACGGCAATTTAGTTTCAAGAGTTATTCAAAATCTTCTGTCAAACGCCTACAAATATTCCTTAAAGGGGACAAGAATCTATTCCAAAACAACAACAGATGAAAATAATATTTATTTTTCCATAAAAAATACCTCTGCAGAAAAATTAAATATATCAGCAGAGGAACTTATGAAAGAACTTGTAAAAGTAGACAGATCAAGAGCAAAAGAAGGCTCAGGCTTAGGTCTTTATATAAGTAAAAATTTAGTAGAGATTTTGGGAGGAAAATTTGAACTGGTAATAGATGGGGACTATTTTCAAACCTTTATTTCCCTTCCCATTGAAGGATCAGTTGTATCTTAAAAAGATGTTATTTACAGTATCAGCCACATTTTTACAAGTATCACAACATTTTTCCAGCCTGAAAATCAACTCTTCCCACTTAATAAGCTCATCAGGATTATTAAGGTCAAAAAGTTCTTTGTTTGCCCTTATATAAAGCCCATCAGCCTGATCTTCATAGGATCTTATAAGTTCAATGGATTTTTCCAGACTTTTAAAAGATTTTGGATTTTTCATATTGGACATAATATTAAAAATTTCCTTGCAGGAATTTTCAATTATATCTATAAAACCTTCCACTTGTGGAATGGTTTTTTTTATGTCATACATATAAAAACTTCTTATAACATCTTCAATAGAATCTACAACAGCATCAGTCGTTTGACCTAAAAGGGCGATATCTTCCCTTCTCATAGGAATTATATATTGTTTTTCAAGAGCCTTTTGTAAATTATGATTTATAGCATCAGCTTCATTTTCTATTTCATGAATTTCCATCATTATAAATCTCATATCATCGTAATTAAATTCATAAAAGGTTCTTCTCAGCATATCCGATGCCCTAACTGTATATTTTGAAAGCTCACTTAACATTTCATAAAAAATTTTATTAGCCATAAAGACCTCCAAGTAAAAAATAACATAAGAAAGATACTTTTACAATATTATATAAAATACCTTTATAAAAGTTTACACAATGCTTTAAAAAACTTTTCATTTAAGATATTATTTAATTATAAACAAAGGGAGGGAATAAATGCCGATAACTTATATTTTTGGACTCTTAGGAGGCTTTGCATTCTTTATTTACGGAATGGACTTAATGAGCGCCGGCCTTGAACTTGTAGCAGGAGATAGGCTACATAAATGGATTGAAAAAATGACATCATCAACCCTAAAAGGCCTCTTGGTAGGTATAGGAGTAACAGCCCTAATACAATCATCATCAGGCACCACTGTAATGGTAGTAGGTTTTGTAAACGCAGGACTTATGACTATTGAACAAGCAGTGGGAATTATCATGGGCGCAAACATAGGAACAACAATAACAGGTCAACTTGTAGCCTTGGACATTTCCAGCATCGCCCCATTACTTGCCTTTATTGGATTTTTTATCAGAAAATTTATAAAAAAACCAACAGTAAAATACTTAGGACAAGTAATCTTAGGACTTGGGCTTTTATTTATGGGAATGCAACTTATGAGTAGCTCCATGAGTCCCCTTAGAGAATATGAGGGATTTAGAAACTTACTTATAAGCATATCAAACCCACTCTTGGGAATTATAGCAGGAGCAGTAATAACAGCAATAATTCAAGCTTCAGCAGCATCTCTTGGAATATTACAAGCAATAGCCAACGAAGGCTTAATAGGTCTTCACGGATCCATGTATATTATTTGCGGCTTTAACATAGGAACATGTATAACAAGTGTCCTTTCCTCCATAGGAACATCAAAAAATGCTCAAAGAACAGCAGCAGTCCACGTGCTATTTAACCTTATAGGAACAATTATATTTGTTATCATTGCACAATTTATCCCAATAGATAAATTTATAGAAAGTATATCAAGAGCATTACCAGCAGCCCAAATAGCCAACATGCACACTTTTTTTAACATAATGGCAACAGTAATACTTATTCCCTTTTCAAAATACCTTGCTAAACTTTCAACCTTTATAATCAGAGGAAAAGATAAGGAACAAGAAGAAATGAGTCTTCAATATATAAATCCTAAAAAAACTATGAGAGAAGCAGCAACAGAACTTACAGACATCCGTGCAGAAGCCCATAGAATGATAGACATAGCCATTGCAAACTTTAAAATAAGCATGGACTTAATAAGTAAATTTGAAGAAGAAAAATACGAAACCGTATTTCACAATGAAAAAATTTTGAATTTTCTAAACTCCAACATAACAAGATATATTATTGGCTGCCTATCCATGGAAATGGACGAAAACATGGCAGCAAACTATACAGGCTATATGAGAATAGTAAGAGACGTTGAAAGAATAGGAGATCACGCAAAAAGTATAGCAGAAGGAGCAAAATTAAAAGAAGACAAAAAATTAATCTACACAGAAGAATCCATAAAAGAATTAAACGCAGTGCAAACCTCAATAAGCACAATGTTTAATACAGTTATAACGGAACTTCCATCTCAAGAGAAAAAAGATAGACTTAAATTTTTCTCAAACAGGATAGAAGCCTATGTAGATGATTATAGAAATGAACACATGGATAGAATGAGACTTGGCGTATGTGATCCTGAAAGCGGCCTTGTATTTGAAAAAACTTTAAGTGCCCTGGAAAGAATACAAGCCTATATCTACAACGTAGGAAAATTAATAATCAATTAAAAAAGAAAGGTGAAATTAATGGATAAAGTAAAACCCTCAACCCTTCCGGGCTTTATGGAACTCTTACCGGAGGAACAAATATTATTTAATAAAATGATGGACATAATCAGAAAGCATTACGAAGAAAATGGCTTTCTTCCCATAGACACACCAGTCCTTGAAAAAACCGAAGTCCTCTTAGCAAAAGGAGGAGGAGAAACGGAAAAACAAATTTACAGATTCACAAAAGGGGACACAGACATGAGTATGCGTTTTGACCTAACAGTACCCCTTGCAAGATATACAGTAGAACACTTTTCCGACCTAAACTTTCCCTTTAAAAGATATCAAATATCCAAAGTATATAGGGGCGAAAGAGCCCAAAGAGGAAGATTTAGAGAATTTTACCAATGCGACATAGACGCCATAGGAAATGGAAAACTTTCCCTTGTAAATGACGCCCAAATGCCTGTCATAATCTGTGGAATATTTAAAGACTTAAAACTTGGAAACTTTAAAGTTCACATAAACAACAGAAAAATATTAAAAGGATTTTTTGAAAACTTAGGAGCAAAAAAAGAAGAAGAAATATTAAGAACCATAGACAAACTTGACAAAATAGGCATGGGGAAAATGGTTGAAGAATTAAAAGATCAGGGCTTAAAAGAAGAAGAAATAGAAAAAATATTGGAATTTTTACAAATCCAAGGCAAAAACTCAGAAAAAATCTCAGCATTAAAAAGCTTAAAAATAGAAAACGAAAAATTTAAAGAAGGCATAGAAGAACTAAGTCAAGTTTTGGAATATATAGAAGCCTTTGGAGTATCAGAAGAAAACATAGAAGTAGACTTAAAAATAGCAAGAGGACTGGACTACTACACAGGGACAGTTTACGAAACATTCTTAACCGGCCATGAAGACGTAGGCAGCGTATGTTCAGGAGGAAGATACGATAACCTGGCAGAATACTATACAGACTTAAAACTTCCTGGAGTAGGAATATCCATAGGACTTTCAAGACTCTTCTTTAAACTCATGGAAAAAAACCTAATACAAGCAGAAAATAAATCCCTGGTAGACCTAATAGTAATCCCCATGGAAGGCTTTTTAACAGAAGGAATAAGACTTGTAAAAACCTTAAAAGAAAAGGGCATAAAGGCAATAATTTATTCAGAAGAAGGAAAAATAGGTAAAAAATTTAAATATGCAGACAAATTAAACATACCCTATTCCCTAGCATTGGGAGAAAATGAAATAAAAACAGGACTTTATCCCTTGAAAAACATGAAAACATCAGACCAAGAAGAACTTTCCATAGAAGAGATTTGTCAAAAATTAAAATAAAAAATAAAACAAAAATCCATTGAAATATGAAAAAATCAATGGATTTTTTATTTTGTTTAATTCGAATGATGGCGATCGGACCAATAGCAGATATTTGCAACCAAATCAAAGATTTGGGCAAATAGTTGCATGAGACCTACCACGATTTTTTGCAAAAATCGGGTTAGGTCTTCAAAATTGGTCCCTACATTGGTTTTAATTTTCAATTATTCAACATGGGATTTTGTGAGCTGTAGGGACCGGTTTACCGGTCCGTGTGTATCGTGTGGGAGAACAAAATCAATATTTGATTTAACATTTATTTTAAATTTTTGTTTTCTCGTCTTTTATTTTATTTAATTCGCCTGACGGTGCCGGACCAATAAATTGGTCCCTACATTCATATGCAGAGTTCTACTCTTTTGAAATCTTTACGCAAAAAATTACGCTACATTCCCATGTGGGCCCTTGTGGGCTGTAGGGACCGGTTTACCGGTCCGTGTGTATCGTGTGGGAAAACAAAATCAATATTTGATTTAACATTTATTTTAAATTTTTTCAATTTACCTTTTATTTAAATTTTTGTTTTCTCGTCTTTTATTTTGTTTAATTCGCCTAACGGCGCCGGACCAATAAATTGGTCCCTACATTGGTTGTAATTTTAAAAGATCTATTATTTTATATTTACCTTTTTTCATTGCTTATTTTATTTAATTCGCCTAACGGCGATCGGACCAATAAATTGGTCCCTACATTCTCTTGCGGAGTTCTATTCTTTTGAAATCTTTACGCAAAAAATTACCCTACATTCCCATGTGGGCCCTTGTGGGCTGTAGGGACCGGTTTACCGGTCCGTGTGTGTCGTGTGGGAGAAAAAAATAAATATTTGATTTAACATTTATTTTTAAAATTTTTTATGCCCTACGTGAAGCATTTTCTTTTATGTTTTTTCAATTTACTTTTTATTTAAATTTTTGTTTTCTAGTCTTTTATTTTGTTTAATTCGCCTAACGGCGCCGGACCAATAAATTGGTCCCTACATTGGTTTTAATTTTAAAAGATCTATTATTTTATATTTACCTTTTTTCATTTTTTATTTTATTTAATTCGCCTTACGGCGCCGGACCAATAAATTGGTCCCTACATTGGTTTTAATTTTAAAAGATCTATTATTTTATATTTACCTTTTTTCATTGCTTATTTTATTTAATTCGCCTGATGGCGATCGGACCAATAAATTGGTCCCTACATTCATATGCAGAGTTCTACTCTTTTGAAATCTTTACGCAAAAAATTACCCTACATTCCCATGTGGACCCTTGTGAGCTCTAGGGACCGGTTTACCGGTCCGCCTGTGTCGTGTGGGAGAAAAAAATAAATATTTGATTTAACATTTATTTTAAATTTTTTATGCCCTACGTGAAGCATTTTCTTTTATGTTTTTTCAATTGAAATTTTATTTATATTTTTGTTTTTTCATTTTTTATTTTATTTAATTCGCCTTACGGCGCCGGACCAATAGCAGATATTTGCAACCAAATCAAAGATTTGGGCAAATAGTTGCATGAGACCTACCACGATTTTTTGCAAAAATCGGGTTAGGTCTTCAAAATTGGTCCCTACATTGGTTTTAAATATTAAATAAATTGGTTCCTACATTCCTTGTAAATAACTCTTGTAATTGTAAAAAAACCTAAACTGTTATAAACTAAACCTATAATAAAAAGGAAATTATAAAAATGGGAAACATTATCAAAGAAACACAAGAAAATAAACTTATTTTCATGGTGCTTTCAATAATTTTAACTTTAATAATAGGTTTTTTACTTACAAAAATTGTAGATTATTTATTTAGAAAATTAAAAAAGACCAACAAAATAGGTTTCAAATTTTTAAACACCCTTATAAAGGGCCTTATAGTTGTCTTTATGGTCTTTAAAATAGGGTCAAACTTTAAGGGCTTTAAGGAATTATCCGGCAGCATACTTATGAGTTCATCTCTTATAATTGCAGTCTTGGCCTTTGCCTTTCAAAAATCTTTGGAAGATTTAATAGCAGGCTTTATGATTTCTCTATTTAGACCCTTTGAAGTTGGCGACAGGATAACTTTAATAAACAGCGACATAACAGGCTATGTTGAAGATATAACTTTAAGACATACAATAATTCGCACCTTTACCAATTCAAGGCTTATAATACCAAATGCAGTTATGAATAGGGAAACTCTTGAAAATTCCAATATGATTGAATTAAAAAGTGGTGGCTTTTTAGATGTTATGATTACTTTTGAAAGTGATATAGAAAAAGCCAAGGCTATAATTGTAAATCTGGTTCAAAGCCATGCCAACGTTATAGATCCAAAGAGTCCCTTGGGAAATGACAAAAAGTCCGATTTTGTAAAAGTTTATATAAATAAGCTTACTCTTGATGGGATTAATTTAAGGACTACCATTTGGACCAAGGATGTGGATACAAATTTTGACACTCTATCGGAATTGAGAGAAGAGATAGTAAAGGAATTTAGGAAAAACAAAATTGAAATAGCTTGCAATGCCCATAAAATCAAGGGCAATGTTTCCGTAAAAAATTAAAATATTTTCTTGACGAAAATTTAAATATTGGTAAAATAATAAAACGTGAGTTTTCATGAAATGAAAAATTTATAGATAACATGGGAGGATATATGGATAAGGGATTAAAAACCCTGGAACAAAAAATTTTCAAGCAAACTTTTATTTCTAAATTTTTTGCGGTTTTAATAGGTTGTCTTTTTGTAACAATATCATTTGTATTGGTTTTAAGGCCCAATCACATGATTTCAGGGGGAGTAAACGGAATAAGTGTACTTATAGAATCCGTAACGGGAATAAGACTTTCCCTTTTAGTTCTTGTTTTGAATTTGCCCCTTTTAATAATAGGTTTAATAATGCTTAGCAAAGAATTTATATTTTTTACAATTCTTTCTACACTTTTTACAACCTTTTATGTATATGTGCTTACAGGCATTTTTCCCCACGACTTTGCCATTACAAAAGATCCATTTTTAGCTTGCGTAATTGGAGGAATCTTATCAGGAGTGGGAAATGGAATCACCTTTAGATATGGAACATCTACAGGCGGCTTTGACATTATAGGAGCCATTGCAAAAAAATACTACAATATAAACATAGGAACAGGCCTTCTTGCCTTAAATGGAGCGGTCATAGGAGCATCAGCTTATATATTTTCCATAGACAGAGCCTTATATACCCTTGTAGCCTATATTATAGCCTACAGCCTTGTAGATAAAATTCACTTAGGAGTTGGAAAACAAAAGCAAATTTTAATAATTTCTTCAAAATACGAAGAAATAACAGACATGATCCAACATAAAATTTCAAGAGGAGTAACCTTAATAGATGCAGAAGGAGCCTATAAACACAAAAAATTAAAATTAATCTATTGTATAGCAACACCCCTACAACTGGTAAAAATTAAAAACTTTATAAAAGCTATAGATCCCCATGCCTTTGTAACAGTTTGTGAAACTGTGGAGATACAGGGAAGCGGATTTAAAAAAATAGAAATTCAATAAGATGTATAGATAATAATAAATTTTACAAAAAAAATAAAAAGACAACCAAGATTAATTTTCTTGGTTGTTTTTTGTAAATAAATTTATAAAAAAAGTCAATAAAAATATTTTTTATAAATTTATTTTTAAATTTTAAAATAAAAAGAAAAGCCTATAAACCTTTAAAGATTCAGGGTTTTTAAATAATTAAATTATTAAAGAAATCTTTACTTAAATAATCACTAAATTAGTATTGATAAAAAAATAAATAAGGAATATAATATTTCTAAATAAAATTATTAAATATGAAACTATTAAATTAAACTATTTTAAATATGAAACAAAATATATTATAAATTAGGAGATAAGGAAATGAAACAAGTATCGAAGAGAGTTATAAGCTTTTTGTTGGCAGCATTAATTATCATGGATGTATTTGCCCCCTTAAATGTAAGTGCAAATAATTATGAAATGAATAAAAGACCGGTGTCTAAAGACCTTATAATCGATGAAGAGGGGCAATCTGCGCCTAAAACTCCTGGGAAAAATGATCTTCTAATTTATCAAGAAAATGAAGAAAATCAACAAAATCAAGGAATCGAAGAAAATAAAAACACTAAAGAAAATCAAAGAGGGCCGTCAGCTCCAATTGAAGAAAAAAAGACAATAATTCCTAAAGAAAAGCCTGACCCTGTAAAAAAGGACTACATAGCGTGGAGATTGGTAGATCCAGGCAAAACTATCTACCAAAAAGGCGAAAAACTCGATCTCTCCAATTTATTAGTAGAAGTTACAAACTCAAACGGACAAACTTTCCACTTGGGTTATACAGAACTTATCAAAGACAAAATTATAAGTGTAAAAGAAAATATAAAATCAAAATCTTATCTGGAACCGGGCTCAGGCACACTGACCCTTTCTGCACCTTATCTAAATGATATAAATATCAATATCCAAGTTTTGGATAACAAATCAAATGAATTAAAAGAAAACCCCCAAAATCTTTTAATTGAAGGACAATCTCCTGAAGATAAAAAAGAAGAAATAGAGGATCTTTTAAATAATAACAATGAAACTTCCAAAGAATCGGAAAATTTTTCACAAAATCAAGAAAATAAAATAGAAGAAAATTCTCAAGAACTTACAGCAAAGGAAAAAGCACCAGAGTTAATAGAAAAATTAACGAAAGGGCAAAATGGGGATATAAAATCAAACCTTTTTGATCCAATTCTTGGGAATGAACAAGAAGGCATAGATCCCTTTGGCTTAAATTTGCTTAATCCTCTTAAAGGTTTTGGGAATGAATTTGGACATGAAGATGAGCTTACAATAGAAGAACTTGAAGCAGGACTTACAAAAGTTCAACTTCCTGGAATAAATCAGAAACCAGTAAGCTCAGCCTTATTTAGATCTGCCTTTAGGTCAGCAGGACCATTAGAAGGTTCAAATGAAGGACTTGAAATGTCTGAAGAGTTTTCAAGACAAGCAGTTGGGTCAGAACAATCAGGCTTAAAATTAGAAGGCAAAAAGTTTCATATAATAACACGTTTTGAAACATCAAATAAAGCGGGAGCTATCCAACCGGGACAATTTTTTAAAATTCATTTAGATGACAAGTTAAAAGTAAATGAAGGAACTGTAATAAAGCCTATCATTCATAACAATGAAACTATAGCAACACCTCAATACAATCCACAAGATAATACTATAATTTACACGATAACAAAAGAAATTAACGACAATATCCAAGTACCTTTAGATATACCTGTAGATTACAATCCGACTAAAATTACTTTAGATTCTGACGGAACATTTACAGTAACAAATAAGGTATCAGGCCTCGGAGTAAAAGCACCTAAAGACCTAATCCCTACTAAGGTAAATAAGTATGGTATTGTAACTAATCAAATTATTGAACCTGGTAGAAAAGATGTAGAAAAAATTATAGACCCGGGAACAATAGAAGACTATAAGGTGGATATAGATGGTTGGGCAAGGCCTGTAATCGAAAAAGGAGAATTAGCAGGATATAATTGGACAATTAAAGTTCTATCAAATCAAGATTTGCAAGGCCTTGGTTATAAGGCAAACTTTACAACAGTTAAGGGATCTGGTCTTGGAGAAATTGAGGATAAAAGCAATCTTGGTCTAACAGACCAACTTTCTGATGCCTTTGGAATAGTTGACTCAAAACATCATGAAGTAGCAGCGGGCATAAAAGAAATAACATATAATTTCTACACACCTGTCACAAATAAACAGGCAGCCTACATGATGGATTTTTCTGCAATACTTACAAATAAAAGAGATAAGGCTGGCAAGGTTAAAGTCGGAGCAAAAAGATTTGTAGCAGAAGATGCATATAATCAAAACGCAATTGGACAAGCAACTCCAAATAGAGTAGGTATGAACAACAGAACTACAATTCTTGGAGAATTTGCAAAGGCAGATAAAGCTAAATGGACTGTAACAGATGCAGTATCAACAGGGGATGACGGCAAACTACCACTAGCAAATAGAGAGTTTAGCCAAAATCAAACCATTAATAATTCACAAATGGCAGTTTACGGCTTAGATACAAATGGAAAAATGGTTGTAAAGCAAGGTGTAACGGATCTTAATGGAAACATTCCAGCTGAAGGAACAAACCCTGAAGCACAACAAGATCCCGGTACAATTGCTGTTTATGAATACGACACAGATTTACAAAACCCAAATACGAAAGAGGACTACAATTTAAATGGAGTTTCTATATCCAAGTATAGGGACCTATATGTAACTCAAATTTGGAACCTGCCTGTAGACCAAGCACACCGTAAAATGCCTGCACAAACTATAAAGGCAGTTGCAACTAATGACCCTAATACAACTTTAGGTTCAGTAGACCTTGCAGAAGAAGAACTAAGCAAAGATAAAACTGAGAGATTAGTCACTATTCCAAACGTAAAATATTGGGACATTGATGAAAACGGCAATGCAACTAATATAGACCATAAAATAGAACAAACTCTGCCTACAGGAACTGTTAATATTAATGGAACAAATTATAAATATGTAGAAAATGCCAACTACTATAGACCTGATTATAATGATCAACTAATAAGAAACACTTTAATAACAGCGAAAGAACAAAATCCTGTTACCTTTAAAATTAAAAAAGTCGACAGCAAGACCGGAAAGGGACTAGCAGGTGCAAGATTTAAGTTATGGAAGGCAGATATTGAAGTAACTACAGATGCAAATGGCGAGGCAGTATTTACAAATATAGTGCCAGATGACTATCAACTTATCGAAACAAAAGCACCAGATGGCTATAAATTAGATCAAGCAAACAAGTATGTCAAAATAAGTAATGACGGCAAGATCAGCCTAAGTGGAAGTAATGCTAGCCTTAACTTAGGTTTGGGTAAAACTGAAACAATAGCAGATCCTAATTATCCTGACTACATGAATGCTATGCACTATGGCAAGCTCGATAAAAATGGAAACTTAGAATTTTACATTTACCTAAAGGCCCTTGACCAACAACGCGGTGGTGACACTGACAGAAATACAAGATTAAACATAGACATTCCAGGCGTAACTATTAATGATGTAGCTGTCTTTGATGTTAATGGCAGACAAAGACCATATGTAAGAAATGCAATGGAAAATCAAACTGTAGATGGACAGATACCAAGTCTTGGAAGAAGTGTACTAAACGCAAAACACGATAATATAATCGTAGGTAAAAACTTAACAGCAGCAGATCCTTATACTGGAAAAACAACCGGTTATCAAATTACCTTCCCAAAAGAAAGATTTAAAGATTATTGGGGATTTTTAGTAAGGGTTAAAGCTAAAGTAGGAAGTAATACAGACACAAAAACTGTATCCTATGATTGGCTTACAGAAAAGGACACTGCAACCAATGCGAAAATTAGACAAAATGAAACTCTTAGCTCTAACACTGACCAAAAAGACCTACCAACTATTACCGTAACTAACGAAGAATTCAAAAAGAGCCCAATTGAGGTAACAAAATTTGGCGACGAAGTTACAGAGGTTATGGTAGACGGAAAGAAAACTAAAAAGAGAAATGTACTTGGTGGAGCAGAATTTACCTTAAAAGATAAAGATGGAAACCCAATCGCAACTAAGATTACTGATGATGCTGGTAAGGCTAACTTTGGAGAATATCCAACAGGAACCTATATATTGGAAGAAACTCAAGCCCCTGAAGGCTATGAAAAATCCAAGGTTTACTTTGAAGTAACAGTCAATGAAAAGGGAGAAGTTTCATACAATCCTAAGTATACAACAGGAACTGGAGACCCAATAGCTGGGGAAGATTACGACATTCAAAAAACACTAGACGAGCAAAGCAAGACTAAGGCTACAATTAACAATGTAAGCCAAAGATTTGAAATTGACGAAGACAAGGCAAGCAGCTGGGGTACACAAAAGGGAGTATGGGAAGCCTATAGGTTTGAATCCCTAATGTACCATGCAGACATAACTATTGCCGATGCAAAGCCGGGTCAAATATTTGAAATTCAATTTGACAAGAACCTTGACTTTACACAATATTCAAGTGATTTTCCAAAGATTAAAAACAAAGATGGAATAGATATAGCAGATCCCTACTTTGATTACAAGACAAATCTTTTGACCTATGTATTTAATAGCAATGCACCTAATGCAGATGTTATAGCAAGTCTTGAAATAAAGGGTATAATACCCTCCAAGTTCTATGCCAAAAACTCAGGAGATTATTATTTTACAATTGAAGTTGGTCCCGGAATGGATATTAATACGGGAAATCCCAAAATAGATAATCAAAAAATCACAGCTTACTATGATACCTATGATAGACAAACTCGACCGACACAAGCATATTATTTTAGAGATATCTATAAGCAAGGCGATGATTGGTATATAACAGCCATAGCATACTTTAACCCTGAAGCTAACTATTCAGGCGACGGCAGAACATTGACATTTAACTGGATGTCAACGAGATACAATCCAAGCTATTCTATAGCCTTCCAAGAAGGTATAGGTGTTAAACCGGCCTTCGACTTGATGGATGTCAAGGTATATCGTACTGAGCCAAGAATCAGATATGACAATGGAGCCATTATAAATGATAACATGCCACTTTCCTTCGGTGTAAGACCGGAACAAGACCCGAACAATTATTATTTGGTAAACCATACACCAATAGGTCCAACAGAAATAGATCCTGCAACGGGTAAGAAAAAAATGACAATAAACTCCAGCAATGGTGTGTCATTGACCTATGATCCAAATCAAATAAAAACCACAGGAGGCATCTACGAAAGCAGTCCTCTATCTATAACAATGCCGAGAATCGGAAGATACAGTGAAGGATACTTAGTTGAACAAACTTTTAAAGTTACAGATTTAAATAATTTTATCAACCTATCCAGAGCTTTCTATATGGATAACGGAAGACCAAACTATCAAAGGTCAGCCTTTATAAACAGTGCTAACTTTAACAAAGCAATATCTGACCAAGTAGGACCGGAAATACCAAGCTTATATAGAGAAGATGTCGGCTTAATAAATAAAAAATATATACCTGGTCAATTCAAGATCCTTAAGACTAATGAATTAACAGGCGAAAAGCTAAAGGGTGCATCCTTTGAACTCACAGAAGCAGCAAATACTAATAAGAAAATTATTAGAACTTCTGATACTAATGGCGAAGTTTTATTTAATAACCTTGCCCCAGGCAGATATACCCTTAAGGAAACTACTGCACCGGACAAGTATGTTGCTTCAAATACAGTATGGCAAATCACTGTCTTTAATGATGGAAGTGTAAAAATTGTAGAGACATCTGTTTCAGGTTCAGGTCAAATGCATGAAGGCACTAAAGATATAATTATTACATTGCCAGTAACAAATAGACCTGTAGGCACCAACTTCCAAGTATTTAAAAAAGACGGAGACGGAAAGCCCTTAGGTGGCGCTAAGTTTAAAATTACAAAACAAGTTAAGCCGGGCGAAACAGGATATACTGATGAGAAAACTTCTGACGAAAAAGGTGTTGTAAACTTTGATCCTAATCTTACAGAAGGAACCTATATAATTGAAGAAACTTTAGCACCTGACGGATACAAAAAGTTAGATAAAAAATGGGTTCTTGTAATTGACAAGAAGGGCAATAAAAAAGTTTATAACTATAGAGAACAATCCGGTCAAACAAACACCCTAAATTCAATATTAGAAAAGGATGGAGTTAATTGGGTAGACGTTGCAGGTAGATCTCTTGATGGATGGAACTTATATGACAACAGAAGGACAGGCTGGACAGGCAACTATCCTACACCATTTAAGATGGGTACAAGAATTGTAGCTATCAATAGGACAGAAAAGTATGTAATCCAAAGATATGTACTAAACCCTGAAGGGGCAGATATTAAGGCAACAAGTGCTACAATTCACAGAGAAAAACCAGAATATCCAAACATGGATTGGTTTAATGGAAATGCTCAAGCTAATATAGATTACCAAGTATTTGAATTAGATAAACCTGTAACAGGACAAATCTCTGACATAAGACTTGCAGAATATAATCCTACAAACATTACAAATAGTGTTACGGTTTCAAAAGATGAGTCTCACTATGGCGAAACAAGGATGAAACTAAACCTACCAGCAATGACAAAACCAGTAGTTATTGACATCAAAGTACCTTACACTAGCGAAAACGGTGGAGTAGGTACAGGTATGGACTGGACTGAAAATGGAACAATCTACTGGAAGTCCGACTTCTATGAAAGAGCTGACATTATAAAAGAATCAGGACCTGTAAAAGAACAATCAACAGGTATCCAAGGTTCTTATATATCAGACAATTCCCTTGAAGTAACTAACGATTCTAAGACTTATGACTTTAAAATCAAAAAATATAAAGAAGGGGAACCTGGAACATTAATAGAAGGAGCAATCTTCAAGCTAACTGGTCCCGATGACAGTGGAGAAGCAAGGACCATGACTACCGGATCAGACGGTATGATTTCTTTCGACAAACTAAAACCAGGAACATATAAGCTGACAGAAGAAAAGCCGGCACCTGGTTATAAAAAAGTTGATACAAATTGGATAGTAACAGTTGGAAAAGACGGCAAGACCTTTATAAAAGAAGATAATACTCAAAATGAACCAGGACAGGGTCAACCTGTTCAGGCAAGAGCATCCTTTACAATAGGAAGAGATGGCGATTATGTTTTAAATGAAAGCAATCTTCAACTGTCAGAAATTCTAAAATTTCCTGTGGGAGAAGAAAAATTAAAAGCAGAGTCCGGTTTTAATGAATTATCTTTTAAAGAAAAAGTAGATGCCATATATGGGACAAGCCTTTTTGAAAGAATGTTCCCAAATGGAGTAGTCCTTAGAGAAACAACATCATTAATGGCAAAAAGTGCATCAAGTAATGACGGACTTGAAATAGGAGAAGAAATAGTTCCAGGAGCACAAAGAACAGAAAGCGATTGGGAAGTAGTAGACCATGAGAACAGGTCAAGAAATAGAGCTGGAAAGCTAAGTGCTTCCTACAGTGAAACTAAGATCACTGCAATCAATAAGGTTGACAAAAGGTTTAGACAAGTTTTCTTAATAAAAGACGCTGAATTTTTATATAGAGCGAATGTTCAATTCTATAGAGAACCAGAGAGATACAAATATAACTTAAGGTATAATGACGGGACAATTCTTAGAATTTATAAGGTTGCAAACGGCTCTACTCTTGATAATCCTATTAACAAGAATGATGTAACATCTACTAATAGTCCTGCTAACATAAATGGTTCCAAAAAAATTGAATCAGGACCGGATAAAGGTAAGGATAAACCTGGTAGAATAAGCGCATATTTAGAAAGAACAAAAGATGGATATATTGGACCTTACTATATTGAAATAGAAACATCCTATGACCCAAGTAAGGGAGTAGGAATTGGCTTAGACTATATATATGGTTCTTACAGTGGAGATAGAGATTGGATTAAAGACTCCTACGTCAATGAAAATGACATCAACTACAAGCACCTAATCACAATTAATCCATCAACAGGTGGAAGTGTAACTTCATCAGTTTCTTATGAAGAAAAGGGAAAACAAGTTAACCTAAATATAACACCTGACCCAGGATACCAATGGACAGGCACTACAGTTACCGACAAAGCCGGAAATGTAATTTCCCGAGATCAATTTAGTTTTTTAATGCCGGACAAGGATGTAATAGTAACATCTACATTTGAGCAAACAACACAGGATGTCACAATCTACTTTGACCCAGGCGTAGGTGGCTCAGGAACAATGCCAAGCCAAACAGTGCCAAAAGGTAATTATAAATTGCCGGACTGCACATTCACTCCTCCACAAGGAAAAGAATTTAAGGCTTGGTCATTAGCAGGCGTTGAACACAAACCTGGTGACACAATTAATGTTATTGCAAACATAACACTAACAGCTCTTTGGAAAGATAAAACAGTTGCTCCATCAACAGTTACAATAACATTTGATGGAAATGGTGGACAATGGCACATGGATCCTAAGACTGTGGATAGGGGCTCATTATATGAACTACCGGGATGTTCATTTATAGCACCAGACAAAACAAAAGAATTTGATGCATGGTCAATAAATGGAGTTAGGAAAAATCCGGGAGATAAAATAACAGTTAATGACAATATTATAGTTAAGGCTCTTTGGAAAAATAAAGCTGCTCCACAACCAACAGAATACACAATCACATCCTTTACAGGTACAGGTGGATCCGTAACTGCCGACAAACAAAAAGCAGCTGAAAATGGACAAGTAACATTAACTGTCAACACAAATGCCGGATATACCTTAGAGAGAATTTGGCTTGAAGATAGTGGTGGAACTGAAATACAAGAAGTAAATATTTCAAGTAAGTCCTTTACAATGCCGGCAAAAGATGTAGTAATAAAGGCTACTTTCAAAGAAATTCCTAAAACCCAATTTGATATTACTGTAGAACAAACATCAGGTGGTAATGTTACTATCGATGGCAACAAGACCAAGGCAGTTGAGGGAGAAGAAATTATTGTAAAGGTTACTCCTCAACAAGGCTATGAAGTTGGTCAGGTAACTCTAAATAAGCAACCAATACTTCTACAAAACGGCCAGTATAAATTCAAGATGCCTGCCTATAATGTCAAAATAAGGGCAACCTTTAACCCAATTAGCTACCAAACTTATGCCATAAATATAGATGGAGATAGTACCAAGGGCTCCATAAGTGTAGATGACCCTGCAAATAGAACAGCAAGAGCTGGACAAACGGTTAAATTCACAGTTAAAGCTAACCCAGGCTACAAGGTTAAAACAGTTGAAATTACAAAACCTGGCAGCAGAGATCCATTAAATACCCTAGTATTTAATGGCAAGACTGGTACATTTATCATGCCTGCACAAGCGGTCTATATAAAAGTAACTTATGAAGATTACACACCGCCGGCAGGAACTTATTTAGTAACCATAGGTACTGGAATTAGCGGCGGAACATTTGAAGTTGATCCAAGCGAAGCTAAGGCCGGAGAAAAGATAAGACTTACAGTCCTACCTAAACAAGGCTACAAGGTTAATAGCTACAAGGTAACAACAGCACAAGGTGGAGTTAATGTACCTATAGAATCTGATGACCAAGGCCTATACTTTACAATGCCTAAAGCCGATGTTTCAGTTAACGGAATATTTGACTGGGTTGGAACTAATACAGGGGCATACGATGTTAAACTTTCACCAACAGAACATGGAAGTCTCAGTGCAAACTTCTCAAAGGCAAATGCTGGAGATGAAATTTATATAACTGCTAAGCCGGACAAGGATTATGCCATAGATTCCTTGACAGTAACAAAAGATGACGGGACGACAGTAGAATTAAAGGGCAATAAATTTACAATGCCAGCATCTGCAGTAACTGTTACAGCAAAGTTTAAAGAAGTAGGAGAAGAAATACCTCAAAATGGTTTTGCAGGAATACCTAATAAGCAAATAGGTATTGAACCAAAGATACTAAAGAAAAACCACAAGAACCAACCTCTAGCAGGTGGAGTCTTCACTATTAGAAAAGCTAAAGACAAGACATATAAAACTTTTGATGAAAACTTCGGTACTATTACAGCCCTTTCTAATGAAAAAGGTGAAGTAATATTTAAGGAAAATGGCAAAAACCTAGTTCTACCTAAGGGCTACTACCTACTTGAAGAAATACAAGCACCTTTAGGTTATAAGAAGCCACAAGCACCTTGGCAGATAGAAGTTTATGAAGAAAATGGTCAACTAAAGGCCAGGTACAATGGACCAGATGATACACCTTCTAACTTCATAAAGACTGCCAGCGCAGAAGATAAATCACAAGTCACAACTGTGGAGGGTATTAAATATAAGTCAAGGATGATATATATCAACCCTCAATCAAAGACTTATATCCAAAGAATTTTCATAGATACCAGAAAGGCAAATTCAGATATAGTCAACCTTCAAATAAATCCTGTTGATAAGAGGGAGGAAGTTGACACTGCGGGAGAATTGCCTAGGACAATAACACAAGGTGTTAAGACAGCCTATAGGTCAACTTATAAGATTGCCAATCCAAAGGCAACTTATACAGAGGATGATATAAATGATATCTTGAAACTCTATGACCTATCAAAGCCAGATGTCTCTATGATCAACACTGCAAGGTGGAGACCCTTTGACTGGGGCTTTGATGAAGACCAACTTAACCTTAAAAAGAGCGTCTACTATATAGATGTAGAAGGCTTCTATGATGACAAAATCATCGATGAAAAGAATGGCGAAATTAAAATAAACTTCGACTTCTACAAGGGAGAAAGAAAATTCCAACAAGCAAATAAAGATGGCAACGGTGGAATTAAATGGGAAGATGTATTCCACGGTTCCTACCAACAAGGTAATAAAAACCTTGGATTATCAGGAAAAAATCCAGGCGACAAATATGATAGATCTCTAGGTAAGGAAGGCGGTCGTATAGAACCGGCACTTACTGATGAGAATAAAATCGCTAGAGCCACAACAAATATCAGCATAAAAAATCTTTATTCATCAGATGCAATAAAGCACATCCCTCAAGAGGGTATGACGATTTTAAACGATGAAGAAACTTACAATGTTACCTTCTCAAAACACGGACAAGACGACCCTAAGGAAGGAATAAACAGTGAAGCCGTAACTAAGAGAAGACTTGAAGGTGCAGTATTTAAACTTGAAAAAGCAAGAGGTACAAGCTGGGACGATGTAGACAAGTCCTATGTTGCATCAGCCTTCAACGGTTACTTTGGATTTAGAGGACTGGGTACAGGTCGTTACAGACTAATAGAAGTTAAAGCCCCAGAAGGCTACGCTCCTATTAAAGAGCCACTTCTATACTTTACAATAGAAACTGTAAGTATAACTTCCGGTCAATTGGCAAATCCAAAGACTGGTAGAAATGTGGATATAAATGCTGTCGACTTTATATTTCCTAAAGTTGAAAATGGTCAAGTAACCTTAGAAGATAAGGCCTATAAATTTAAGGAACTTGACATGGTTGTTCCTGAAACCGGAAAAACTATTAAGATTTCAGAAGCCTCTAACATTGACATGACATCTACAGAGGTAGTAAATCCAGTTACTAATGAAAAAGTAAAGTTAAAGGACCTTAGTATAGGTTTCGACAAGAACGCTACTACAGGTAAATATGAATCCATTTACAAGTTAAGTGAAATTCAAATTGTACCTAAGGCAAATGGTTATATATCCCTTGAATATGACAAGGCAAACGGAGTTTACCAATATGTTCCGGAAAAATCTACTAATGAAAAAGACGGAAAGCTAATTGACTTCGTAACATCAGCTACAGCCAAGAACATGGGTAAGATTGTTAATACAAAACCCGGCAAGGGTCAAGTAAAGATCAAAAAAATAGACCAAGCTGGTAATCCAATAGTAGCAACAAAGCTAAAACCAGGTGCTGTATTTAAGGTAACCAACGAAGCGAATACAGTTACTAAAACAGGAACTGTAAATGCAGAAGGTATTGCAGAAATTGATAATTTGCCAATAGGTCACTATACCCTAGAAGAAGTAACATCACCGAACGGTTACATCAATACTAACCAAGTATGGCACTTCACAGTAGGTGGTAAAGATCTTGACCCTTATGAAGGAGACATCCAAGCAACAGGAACAGATATATCAAGTAAGATCAGAGTTGAATCATCAGAATTAAAAGTTCTAAGACCTGATCCGAAAGATGCTGAAAAGTATAAAAATGAAGGGAACTCAGTTATAAGACCTCACACAGGTCAAAGTTTAGAGTTTAGCAACAAGTTTAAACTTGCTGAAAATGCAAAGATCAATCCTGGCGACTATTTCGACTTAAAATTAAGCGACAATATTTCCCTTAACGGTATCTTTGTAGACAGTACAGAGAGTCTGGACCTATTTGCTGACGGCGTAGGAACAATTGCCAAGGCAACATATGATAAAGACAAAAAGACTATAAGATATGTCTTTACAGACTATGCCAAGACTTACACCATGGTTGAATTTACCAACAAGTTGATAGCCTTTATAGACCTATATAAGGTAAAGACATCTCAAAATAATATAAAGGTCGGCTTAGGTACAGGAACTGATACAAGTAAATACAAGAACATTAAGTTAGTTTATGACCTTGCAATTGAAAGTCGAACCCTATATGGAAATAACTTAAACATGACTTCAAAGATAGTAAGTTATGATCCTAACACAGGGGACTTTGTCCACTACTACTATATAAATAGGAATAAGACATCTAATACAGGATGTGACTTCTACTACTATCCAAATCAAGATGTAAAAGACCTTGAAATTAGATATATAAAACTAAAGAACAATGCAGATGTATCAACAGATATGCCTGAGTCCTTTGGTCTAGACGAAACAAGTAACAACTTAGAAATTTCAAGAGTTATGAGATCAAGAACTCTCTTGAGAGTTAATGAAAGAGAAGACTTGAACTTTACAGGCGGTATAGGAAAAGGCGATTCTTATATTATCAAGGTTACTGGTAGAGTAGCAGGAGAAGATAAGACAGCCTACGGAGGAGCCGGTGAGCTTAAGGCAGTTTACTCAGATGGAGGAACTGTAAAAGTAAGCAGGTGGGATAAGGTCTACAGCTTTAAAAACGAAGCTGTAACAAAGGCAGATTTCACAATCTCAGCAGTAAACCCAGACAATATGATTAAGCTTAAGAAGAAAAACCAAGACGACCTTGCCTTAGCAGGTGCACAATTTAAGCTTGAAAAGAAAGACCTAAGTAACAAATGGAATGCTACCGGTGATTTAAGAAACTCTGACGCAACAGGTTTAGTCACATTTAAAAACTTAGACCCTGGAGAATACAGAATTGTAGAAACACTGGCACCTAAGGGATATGAAGCGATAGAAGGACCTCTAGTAGAGTTTAGAGTTGATAAAGACGGCAGAATCTACAGAAAAGTTCCTGTAAGAAATGACAAGGGTGAAATCGTAAAAGAAAACGACGTTATAAAAACTGTAGAAGTAGAAGAACCAGGTATTGTGCCAATAGAAATCGTCAACAAGAAGGGTAACTTAATTAAGTTCAAGAAAGTTGACGGAGTAGACAAAACAGGTCTAGAAGGTGCAGAATTTGAAGTTTACTACAAGGATAAGGACAAGGACAATGAAGGCAAGACAGTCGAATACTCTAACAAAAACATTAAACTTTATGAAAAGAAGAATGCCAACGGCGATGTAGTAGAACGACGAGTTCTAAAAGCTGGTGAAGTACCACCTAAGGGCTTTACTGAAGTACAAGTCTTTACATCTGGTAAAGATGGTGAATTAAGCTTCTATGTATATGACAATGGATTCTATGCCCTAAAAGAAATTAAAGCACCTAAGGGTTATACAAAGATCCCAGGCTTTATTAAAGAATTCAAGTTAGAAAAAGGCGAAATCAAAGTCTTTGACAAGGACTATGTAAAACCGAAGGAATCTAACTTGGTAAAAGGCCTTCAAAGCATGTTGACAAGTGAAACTATAAACGTGGATAAGACAAACAACACTTTCGCACAAAGACTTGTTATAAATCCAAACCACACCAGTTTGACTTTTGACGAATATGATACTCATTTAAGACTTTATGTAGATGACTGGAATTTAGAAGATAGTTATAAGCATATTAAGGTGGCTGTACTTGACAAAGGTAAGACTATTGATAGTTTAAAAGAAACAGATTTTAAGAGTCTTGCACCAAGCAACTATAACTTAAGCACGGATAATAATCCGTTGAGATATCAACTAAAAGCTATGCACAGATCTGATCAAGATTATACAAGACCAAATCCAAAGGGCAGTAACTTGATAACAGATAAGGCCTTAGTTGTAGATATAGTTGGAAAACTAAATAATACTTCTGCGACAACAGCAGATTTAAAGGTAGATGTTTATAATAATGCCGCCGGAAAAATGATTGACCAAGTTACTTGCAAGCTTGACCTTGCAGAAAAACCGCCTACAAAAGGCGACTATGTAACACCAACTACAGATACAACAAAATCAAGTCTAATGGAAATTGAAAACAGGAAGGCGGAATATCCATCCACTGGCGGCATGGGAACTATTGCCTTCACCTTAGGCGGAGTCGTTCTTATGAGTATTGCGGGAATTTTGTACTACAGAAAGAGGAGGATGACTTATGAATAAGTTTGAAAAAGAGCCTCCTCTAAAGGGACAAAAAAAAGAAACCTATTTAAAACAGTTTACTCTCCTTGGGAAAAACATAAAAAGAACAATAATAAAGGGGGGATGCTGATGGCTTACAGGTTCCTCCTATATAAGGGAGTAATATATGTGAAGATAGAATGATTATTTTAATTAGCCATAATTAAAATAAGCGCTCATAAGAGCGTAGAGGTAAAAAAGCTTAATAAAAAAAATATAAATTTTTATTTAAGAATGGAGGATAATATGAAAAAAACAAAAAAACTATTGTCACTATTATTGGCATTAGTAATGATGGTAGGAGTCTTCGCTCCACTAACAGTATTGGCAGACGGCCAACCAACAGCTCACAGCACAAAAGTTAAAATTCATAAAATACTTATGAATGAACAAAATTTTAACGCAAAAAGAGTTACTGTTACAACTACAGATAGTCAAACTAACAAAAGTACATCTGTGTCAAAAGTCATAATATTTAAAGATGGAAAATATTATGATGTTAAAGATCAGTCAACAGCAATAGCTGAAACTGATGACTTTGTAAAAGCCTTTACCGGCACAACGGACTTAGGAAATAATAAAACGGGAAAGGCAGAAGATGTATTTCCAGGATATAAAGGTCTTGACGGAACTGAATTTAGAGGTCAAGAACTTGATATAGTAAAATACTTTGGCAGCGATTCAAAACCAATAGACGGTGTAGCTTTCAGAATTTATGAAGAGTATAAGGGTGCACCTACAAGTGGAGCTCCGGCAGGATATACAAAGGGTTCTGAATTAAAACAAACTGCTAAATTAGCTGAAAATGACCTTGACAATGACACTTATTACAAATTAATTCAAGTTGGCGGCAAAGATTATGTAACAACAGCAAATGGAGGAATAGCAGAAGCTACACTTCCGGACGGAACTTACAGAATAGTAGAAGATAAAACTAATTCGACTTACAAGGGTGAAAAAGGTGAAACTCTTTCAGGAATGAAGGCAGTACCATTTACTTTAACTCTTCCAGTAGCTAAACCAGACGGAACAGGAAACTACAGTGAAACAGAACCACTTAACTTATATCCAAAGAACACTGAAAATCCAGTTAAATTTGATAAGAACTTTGCTATAAAAAATGGATTAGAAGCAATTACTGACCCTAAAGCTAAAAAAGATGTTGGAGCTGTATTTGATAACTACAATGTAGAAAAAGCAAATGCTAAAGGTCAAATAGGAAAAGAAATCAAATACGAAGCAAAGGCATATCTTCCAAAAGGTTCTGTATTTAAAGACTTAGATTTAGCAGACTCTATGGACAAAGGTTTAAAATATGACGATGTTAAAGGTGTTACCGTTACAGTAAGTCCGGCATTAGCGAATGCTCTAGTAGCTGGAACTGATTATACTGTTAAAAAGGTAGCTAATGGATTTACACTTCACTTTGAACAAGCCGGTTTGGATAAATTAAATAAGGCAGGAGAAAAATCTGATTTAGATATTACTTTCACATATTCTGCAACAGTTACAGCAGATGCTGTTAATGACAGACCAATGGACAACCATGCAACATTCACTTACAATCATAAACCACCAAAGCCAACAAGTGATAAAGTAACACCATCTAATAAAGAAATTCCAGTAACTAAGACATGGGCTGACGGAAAAGTTCCAACTGGCGTTAGGGTAAAATATGTTCTATTAGATGCTGAAGGAAATCCTGTTGCAGATGTAACATTTACTGAAGCTCAAAAAGTTGATTATACTGAATTAGGAAATGGAATCACATTTGAAGTTACAGGAGATTTTTCAGGTAAATTTAAGTTTGCAAAAGATGAAGATGCAACTAAACAATATATGATAAAAGAAATTGTTTATGGCTATGAAGGATTTACTGGCGGCTATGAACCAACTTATACAGTTTCAGGTAGTACAGTTACAGTAAAGAATACTAAGGTACCTGAATCTATCACTCCAACTCCACCACAAGTAACAGTTGGCGGAAAGAAATTTGTTAAGACTGACAAAGATGGCAACAGATTAGCTGGTGCTGAATTTATAATTCAAAATAAAAATGAAACTGATACAGTTAATTATGGTAAATATTTAAAGATCACTCCAACTAATAGTCAAGCTTATGTTGATGCAGAAAAAGCATATAGCGATGCTATAGATGCTGTTAATAAAGCCTTAGCAAAGGGTGAAATCTCTGCTACAAACAAGGTAACTATCGGTCAAAAAGAATTTACTACAAAAGATACAGCAATGGCTGAAATTAAATCTTTACAAGAAGCTAGAGATAAAGAATTTGTTAAAGCTAATTTAGCTTATGAATGGGTTGATAAAGGTCAAGCAACTAAATTCTATACTAATGGACAAGGACAATTCCAAGTAACAGGTCTTGCATATGGCAATTACAGAGCAGTGGAAACAAAAGCTCCTGCAGGTGGATATGCTTTACCAACAGGCGAAAATGATTTTATATTTACAGTAAATGATAAATCATTAACTACAGAAGATGTTCAAATTAAGTATGACGCTGAAAAATCAACAGCTAATGATGCTAAACAATTAGTTAACAACAAAGTTACTATCCCACAAACAGGTGGTATGGGTACTGTTATCTTCACTGTTGTCGGAGTTGCTTTAATGGCTGGTGCTGTTATAGCTATGAAAAAGAATAGAGAAGAAGCTTAAGTTTAATTAAATTTTAGAAAAGGGGGCTTTCCCCTTTTCCATACATATTATTAAAAAGAGGTAGATATGAAGAAAAGATTTAAAAATTTAATAATTTTATACATGGTGGTCACTATGATCTTCCTACCTCTTAAAGTTTTAGGAGCATCATCAGTTACCATCAACATAAAAACTAAAGACGATTTGACTGAAGAAGATTTAAGGGGAAGAACCTTGGGGGTTTGGAAAATAAATCCAAACTTTATAGATACCCACATGGACAAGACTAAGATGACCTCTATTTTAGATACTTTTACTGAAGAAGATTTGGATAAGCAGTTGGAGGATCCTTCTTATAAGTGGATTTTATATCCCAAGGCTGAAGATGATTATAAGGTTAAGCTTTTAAATCTTAAAGAGGGTTTTTATTATGTAAGGGAGCTTAACAATAAGGACAGACTTTCTTTTATTGAATCGGCAGTTTTTTCTCCTGAAGAAGCAGACCTTATAAATTTAAAGTGGGGAAGAAGGCCGCCAATGCCGCCGCCACCTCCACCGCCACCACCACCAAAGGAAACACCTCCGGGAAGAGTTGAGCTTATAAAGGTTGACGGAGAGGGAAATCTTTTAAAGGGGGCAAAGTTTACTCTTCACGATTCTTCTGGAGAAATTGTAAAGACTAAAAATAACAGGTATGATCCTGAGGGCAAGGAGGAAATTTTTGAAACTGATAAGGATGGCAAGATTGTTGTAGATAATCTTAGTCCGGGACTTTATTTCTTCAAAGAGGTGTCCGCTCCCTTTGGCTACAAGATACTTGTTGAAGATTCTTATTTTAAAATTTTTAAGGATGAGTCTTGCAGGATCCGAGTAGAGAATGAGAAAAAAAGAGGATCTTATAACTTTTTTAAAACAGATGAGACTAAAGTCAAACCTTTAAGCGGGGCAGAGTTTGCAATTACCCAAATTGTTGATGGAAAGCACCTAAGGCTTAAGGATAAAAATGGAAAAGATTTAATTTTAAAATCAGGAGAGAATGGAAAGTTTTCAGTTTCAAATCTCGATTATGGAACTTATTATATTTGGGAAATAAAAGCTCCTAAAGATTATACTTTGCTTGAGGGCAGTTTGAAGTTTGAAATTGATGATGATTCTTTTGAAAAAGTTCTTATAATTGAAAACAGCAAAAGACCGCCTATACCTAAGACAGGGGATATTACACTTATTGTTCTAGTGGTTGCCGGTGCTATTATGGTAGGTTTGGGCAAGTATTTAATTAGAGAAAAAAATTAATATAGGGGGCTGAAAAGCCTCTTTTATTTTGTAAGTATTTTGCAGATGGAGAAAAAATGGCAAGAAGAAATAAAAAATCCAATATTATTTTTATATTTATTTTTATACTGGGTCTGGGGATAATGTCTTACCCTATGATTTCCAATTGGTATTATAAGATTGAAGCCAACAATCAAGTTCAGGATTTTAAGGAGGCTCGTGATGAGTTGTCTCCTGAAGAAATTGCTGAAAGATTAAAACTTGCGCAAATTTATAATGACAATTTGGCAAATGTAATAAGGGCCGATCCTTATTCTGAAGAGGAAAAAAAGAGGGCTATTTCCAATTATGCAAGGATGCTTGAGCTGAGGGAGAAGATCGGCTCCATTCAAATTCCTTCTATAAATGTGGAGATACCTATTTATGCTGGAACTAATGAAGAAATTCTTCAAAAGGGTGCAGGCCACTTGGAGGGGACTTCTCTTCCTATTGGTGGTGTTCCTTCTCATACTGTTATTACTGCCCATTCAGGCCTACCCAGTGCAAGACTTTTTACGGATTTAATAAAAGTAAAGCTTGATGAAAAATTTTATATTAATTATGTTGGAGGCGTTTTAGCCTATCAAGTGGATCATATTGATGTTATTGATCCTTCTGATTTTTCACAACTTTTAGTTGTTGAAGGAAAGGACTATGCAACCCTTCTTACCTGCACGCCTATTATGATCAATACTCACAGACTTATTGTTCGTGGCCACAGGGTTCCTTATGTGCCGGAAGTTGATGAAAAAGTTATGGAAGATACAGGCAAAAATTTAGGCATAGATAAAAGACTTATTATTCTTTTAATTTTTGTTATAATAATTTTAATCCGATTTTTAATTTCTAGACACAAAAAGAAAAAGGAAAGAGAAAAAAGAGCGGAAGAAAATATGTTAAGGTTTAGGGAAAAAAAGGATGTTAAGAAAAATTAAAAAAAATTGGAAAATTATAGGCATGTTTATTTTAGGGCTTTTAATAGCCGTCTATCCTATAATTTCCAATTATTATTACACTATAAAAAATAACAACCGCATAGAAGTTTTTGAAGAAGCAAAGACGGAGCTTTCTCAAGAAGAAATTAATAAAAGAATAGACCTTGCCAAGGCTTATAACGAAACTTTAGATCCTTCAAGACTGGCAGACCCTTACACTGAAAGGGAAAAAGAGGGTGTTGCAAACTATGCCAGAATGTTGGAATTAAAAGAGCAAATAGGTTTTATAAATATTCCAAAGATTGAACAAAGAATTCCCGTGTATGCCGGCACTTCTGAAGATGTTTTACAGAGAGCCTGCGGCCACTTGGAGGGGACATCTCTTCCTATTGGAGGACAAGATACTCATGCAGTTATTACAGCTCACAGAGGCCTTCCTCAAGTTAAACTTTTTAGGGAACTGGATAAGCTCAAATTGGGAGATGTCTTTTACTTTACAAACATTAAAGAAACCTTAGCCTATAAGGTGGACCAAATTTTAACAGTGGAGCCTTGGGACTTTGAACCGGTTTTAGTTGTAGAGGGAAAAGATCTTATGACCCTTCTTACCTGCACGCCCTACATGATAAATTCTCACAGACTTTTAGTTCGTGGACATAGGATACCTTATGTGGAACCTGATGAGCCTATACAGGCAATGAAATTTAATTTTAAAGATGTAATTTGGCCTGCTCTCACTCTTATTATAGTTCTGTTAATAATCTTTATTTATAAAAAATTTAGGAGAAGGCGCTATGAATAAAAAATTAAGAGTAATTATAGGATATTTATTTGTTCTTGTGGGCATTCTTATGCCCCTTATAGCTTTTACTTCAATTTCTTATAGGGAAATATCTGCTGATGGAAAATATAAAATTTTTCAAAATGAAAAACCTCACATGAATCCATCTATAGAATCTTACAATGAAAAGGTGGAAAAAAATGAAGGAAATATAATAGATCCCTTTCAAAATGAAGATTATAAGGCCTTTTACAACATTGACGGCTTAAAAGAAGATGATATTTTTGCCTACATTATAATTCCTAAATTAGATTTAAAAAAACCAATCTATCTTGATGCAAGTTTTAAACATTTAAAAATGGGAGTTGCACAGGTAGAAGGAACAAGTCTACCTATAGGAGGAAAATCCACCAGATCCGTTATAGCTGGTCACAGAGGAGGCTGGGGAGACCTTTTCTTTTATAACATAGATGACTTAAATCCTGGGGATGAAATTTTTATAGATAGCCCTCTGGGACTTTTAAAATATGCAGTGTCTGACAAGGAAATAATAGGGCCGGGAGATTGGGAAAAAATCCTGCCCATAAAGGATCAGGATATGATAAGTCTTCTTACCTGCCATCCAAAAAGACCGCCGAGGCCAAAAAGATTATTAGTAAATGCAAAAAGAGTTTATGAAGAAAAGACTATAGAAGAAACAAAAGACCAAAAAGAAAGTTCTGTTTCCTATTTAAAATATGGAATATACGCCATAACAATTATAGGCTGGATAAGCCTTTTGATAGTATTCATAAATATGTGCAAATATATAGTAAGAGGTAAAAAACCGAGAAGAAAAAAATTAAAATAAAAATGTAAATAAAATCCATTGGAAATAGAACCAATGGATTTTTTATTGGAAATTACAAATAATATTCATTAAAAAAATTTTATAAAAATATTAAATTTGTTTTCTCACCAAACGTACACGGACCGGTAAACCGGTCCCTACAGCTCACAAAAGATTTGCAAATATCTGCTATTGGTCCGGCGACTTAAGGCGAATAAAATAAAATAAAATAAAAAAAACGATAAAATGTAAATTAAAATAAAATTTTTATTGAATATAAAATCCAATGTGGGGTAATTTTATGAGAAGAGGTTTCACAAAAGAAAACCCATGCAACAGAATGTAGGGACCAATTTATTGGTCCGGCGGCGTCAGCCGAATAAAATAAAATAAAAAATGAAAAAAGATAAATATAAAAATAATATTCATTAAAAAAATTTTATAAAAATATTGAATTTGTTTTCTCACCAAACGCACACGGACCGGTAAACCGGTCCCTACAGCTCACAAAAACCCACATGGGAATGTAGAGTTTATTTATGCGGAAAGGTTTAACAAGATTAAATCTCCGAAACAGAATGTAGGGACCAATTTATTGGTCCGGCGGCGAAGGCGAACAAAATAAAATAAAATAAAAAAACGATAAAATGTAAATTAAAATAAAATTTTTATTGAATATAAAATCCAATGTGGGGTAATTTTATGAGAAGAGGTTTCACAAAAGAAAACCCATGCAACCGAATGTAGGGACCAATTTATTGGTCCGGCGGCGTCAGCCGAATAAAATAAAAAATGAAAAAAGATAAATATAAAAATAATATTCATTAAAAAAATTTTATAAAAATATTGAATTTGTTTTCTCACCAAACGCACACGGACCGGTAAACCGGTCCCTACAGCTCACAAAAGATTTGCAAATATCTGCTATTGGTCCGGCGGCGAAGGCGAATAAAATAAAATAAAATCCAATCCAAGCAATTGTGCTATACTTGTAATATAAAAATAAAAGATGGAGGAAATATGTTTACACCTGTAATCTTAGGAACCGATGCCAATGCCTACGGAGTCGCCCGTTCCTTTCATAAGGAATATGGTAAAAAATCCTATTGCTTCGGAATAAAACCCTTAATATATACAAGAAATTCAAAAATTATAGAAGTAAAAACAAACCCAGACTTTGAAAAAGAAGAAGTCTTTTTAAAAACTTTAATAGACTTTGCCAAAACAAGACAAGGAGAAAAACTTATTTTAATCTCCTGTTCTGACGGCTACACCTCTTTAATCACAAAAAATAATCAAATATTAAAAGACTATTATGAATTTAACTATGTAACCTTGGACCAACAAAAGCTTCTTGAAAATAAAAAAGATTTTTATGAAATTTGCCAAAAAGAAAATTTGCCCTATCCAAAAACATACCTTATAGATAAAAAAATGTATGACAATGGAGAGGTTGAAATCCCATTCTCCTATCCAATTGCCCTAAAAGCCAATGACTCCATAGAATTTGTTCACCTACATTTTGAAGGCAAAAAAAAGGCCTATAAAATTCACGACAAAGAAGAACTTAACATGGAGCTTAAAAGAATTTATAAAGCAGGCTATAAAGGACTTATGATTGCCCAAGAATTTATAGAAGGTGGCCCTGAAAAAATGGCAGTCTTAAACGCCTATGTAAATAAAAAAGGAAAAGTTAAAATGATGTGCCTGGGCAGGTGTCTATTAGACGCAGTCCTTCCACAAGAAATTGGAAACTATGACTTTTTATATACAGACAGTGACGTGGACCTATATAAAACCTATGAAAAATTTTTGGAATCCATAAATTATCATGGCTTTGCAAACTTTGACTTAAAATATGACGACAGGTCAAAAACTTATAAGGTCTTTGAAATCAACATAAGACAAGGCAGGTCCTCCTATTATATGACCGCAGGAGGCTGCAACTTTGTAAAATTTTTAGTAGATGATTTGGTTTTTAATAAAGATTTAGAAACCTATTACCACGAAGGATGTCAAAAAGCCTGGCTTTATGTAGACCCCCTTGTAGCAAAAAAATATGTAGCAGGGGACAAAAAAGAATTGGTAAAATCCCTCTTGAAAAGGGGATATGAATTTACCCAGTGGTATGAAAAAGACAAAAATTTAAAAAGATTCCTAGCCTATATGCGAGCAAGGCTTTCAAGTATAAAGACCTATATAAAATATAAAAAATAGAAAACAAAACAAAATCCATTGGCAAAACCAGTGGATTTTTTATTGTAAATAAAACCAAATGTAGGGACCAATTTATTGAATATTTAAAAATCATTGTAGGGACCAATTTATTGGTCCGTCGCCGTAAGGCGAATAAAACAAAAAAAATGAAAAAGAAAAAATATAAATAAAAAGTTTATTGAACACATAAAACAAAAATGCTTTATGTAGAGCATAAAAAAATATTTATAAAAAAAGTTGAGTTTGTTCTCCCACGTGACATAGGCGGACCGGTAAACCGGTCCCTACAACCCACAAAACACACGCATAAATGTGACAATTTTATCCGTACAGGATCCATAAAAGTAAAGCTCAGCAACCCAATGTAGGGACCAATTTATTGGTCCGGCGCCGTAAGGCGAATAAAACAAAAAAAGAAATGAAAAAGAAAAAATATAAATAAAAAGTTTATTGAACACATAAAACAAAAATGCTTTATGTAGAGCATAAAAAAATATTTATAAAAAAAGTTGAGTTTGTTCTCCCACGTGACATAGGCGGACCGGTAAACCGGTCCCTACAACCCACAAAACACACGCATAAATGTAGGGTAATTTTATCCGTACAGGGTCCATAAGATTAAAGCTCTGCAAATATCTGCTATTGGTCCATCGCCGTAAGGCGAATAAAAAAATCAAAAAATTTTTAATTTTTTTGATAATAGGATAATCAAATGTTGGAAATGGATTAAAAAGTTTGTTTATAAAAAATTAAAGGGTATATATGAGATATGGTTAAGATAATCGTATAAATTATACGAAAATATGGGAGGATTATTATGAAAAAATCATTAAAAGGAAGTAAAACATTAGTTAATCTTATGAAATCTTTTGCTGGAGAATCTCAAGCATCAATGAGATATAAATATTATGCAAAACAAGCAGAAAAAGAAAAATATATTCAAATAAGAGATATTTTCCTTGAAACATCAAGAAACGAAGACGAACACGCAAAGAGATTTTACAGATTTTTAAACAAACAAAGTGATGCAGAAGCTGTTGAAATTACAGATTCATTCCCTGTACATTTTGATGAAAAAGACACTTATACAAACTTAATTGCAGCAGCAGAAGGAGAACATCATGAAACTTCTTCCATGTATCCTGAATTTGAAAAAATTGCAAGAGAAGAAGGATATGATGAAATAGCTGATGTATTTAAAGAAGTTGGAGAAGTTGAAGAAGCTCACGAAAAGAGATACAGAAAACTTGCTGAAAATATTAAGAAAGGCACAGTATTTAAAAAAGACCATGTAGTTCTTTGGAAATGCTTAAACTGCGGCTATGTTCATGAAGGCAAGGAAGCGCCGGAAGTTTGCCCAGCATGTGCTCATCCTCAAGGATATTTCCAAGTATTTAAAGAAGAATATTAATAGATAAAAGCCAATATTATTTTAAAAGGGTCAACCTGATTTTATTAAAGTCAGGTTGATTTTTTTAACTTGTTAAAAATGGCTGAAAAAAACTTTTTGAATTTTATAAATTTAACAAAACTTTGTAAGTTGGCCTAAATTTTGTTAAAATGAAATTGAAAAGAAAGGAGTTTCTATGAGAAGTTCATATATTTTTGTTTTAATTGGTGGTATTTTACTTATATTTGCAACACTTTTCAATATTTATAGATCATATAAAACTAATGGGAATTTTTCTGGTCCGGAAGTAAAAAAAGATTTTTACATATTGATATTAATATTGGTGGCTCTTTTTGCTATTTATAAAAAACAAAAGTGGCTTTCAATTCTTTGCCTTTTAGGTATAAGTTTTTTAAATATGGTAAGTCAGAATAGGCATAAAGAATAAAGTTATAAGCATCCATTGAAAATAATCAATGGATTTTTTATTGCCAAAAATTAAATCAACAATTTGACACAGCTTTTTTATGATAAAATTACTGGTATAAGATATTAAGAAAAAGGAGGATTAAGATGAAAAGTGATATTGAAATAGCAAGAGAAGCTAAGCTTATAGATATTTACGAAATTGGGGAAAAACTGGGAATTAACAAGGAATACATAGAACCCTACGGAAATTATAAGGGAAAAATAAAGGAAGAATTTTATAAAAAAGTTCAAAATAATAAAAAGGGTAAATTAATTTTGGTAACTGCCATTACTCCCACTCCTGCAGGGGAAGGAAAGTCCACTGTTACTATAGGTCTTACTGAAGGCATGAATAGGATTGGTCTTAAGACTGCCTGTGCTTTAAGGGAGCCTTCCTTGGGACCGGTTTTCGGAATAAAGGGTGGAGCTGCTGGGGGAGGATATTCTCAGGTTCTGCCTATGGAAGAAATAAATTTACATTTTACAGGAGATCTTCATGCTATAACTGCTGCCAATAATTTGCTCTGTGCTCTTGTGGATAATCATATTGAAAAGGGAAACGACCTTGAAATTGATGAGAGGGAGATTTTTGTAAGAAGGGTTTTGGATATTAACGACAGGACTTTAAGAAATGTGGTTGTTGGCCTTGGCGGTAAAAACATGGGTTATCCCAGAGAAGACCACTTTATGATTACTGTTGCCAGTGAAGTAATGGCGATTTTTTGCCTAAGCAAAGATTTAGCTGATTTGAAAAAAAGATTGGGAGAAATAATATTTGCAAAGAAGAAGGATGGCAGCCCTCTTTATGTTAAGGATTTAGGGGCTCAAGGAGCTATGACTGTCCTTTTAAAAGATGCTATAAAACCCAATTTAGTTCAGACTCTTGAAAATAATCCTGCAATAATTCACGGGGGACCTTTTGCAAATATTGCCCATGGTTGCAATTCCATAAGGGCGACAAAACTTGGCCTGAGTTTAAATGATTACCTTGTAACGGAGGCAGGTTTCGGTGCTGATTTAGGTGGAGAAAAATTTATGGACATAAAATGTAGGATAGGGGATCTTCATCCTGATCTTAGTGTCCTTGTAATCACCCTAAGGGCCCTTAAGATGCATGGAAACATTCAAAAGGACAAATTGTCTGAGAAAAACATTGAGGCTCTTAGAGAGGGCTTTAAGAACGCTAAAAGGCATATGGAAAATATGCTTAAATTTAAGGTGCCTCTTATTTGTGCTATAAATGTTTTTGAAGGTGATACTGAGGAAGAAATCAATGAATTAATAAATTTGTGTAAAGAAGAAGGAATAGAGGCAAGAAAGACCACAGGCTTTATGGAAGGTGGCAAGGGAGCTGAAGATTTGGCGATTCTCGTAAAGGAAACTTTGGAAAGGGAAGAGTCTCACTATAGTCCTCTTTATGATGTGAATTTAGAAATTGAAGAAAAAATTCAAAAGATTGCCGAGGAAATTTACAGGGCAAGGGGTGTAAATTATACTGCCAAGGCGAAAAAAGAGATAAAGTATTTAAAAGATCACAATTTAGACAAATATCCTATTTGTATGGCTAAGACTCAATACTCTTTTTCAGATAACCCTAAACTTTTAAATGCACCTGAAAATTTTGAGATTACAGTAAAGGATGTAAGGATTTCTAATGGGGCAGGTTTTATAGTTTGTGAAACGGGAGATATAATGGTCATGCCTGGTCTTTCAAAGCATCCTGCTGCTCTTGATATGGATATTGATGAAAATGGAAGGATAAGTGGACTTTTTTAAGATGATGGATTTAAGTATTAGAGAATTTATAGAAAAACTTTCCTCAAAAAGCCCAACACCTGGTGGTGGTGCAGTGGCAGCTTTAAATGCTCTTTTTGGAGTGTCTCTTTTGATGATGGTTACAAATATTACCATTGCCAATAAAAATTATGAGGATGTAAGGGAAGAGGCTCAAGGAATTTTAAAAGATTTAAGTGAAATTCAAGGAAATTTATTTCAAGGACCTAAAAAAGATGCCCAGAGTTTTGATCAAGTAATAAGGGCTTTTAAGTTAAAAAAGGACACTGAAGCTGAAAAAATTTATAGAAGTGAAAAAATTCAAGAGGGCTATAAAATTGCAGCTAAGGCTCCATATGATTTTGCATTAGAAGTTGAAAAACTTTTCCCCTATTGCAAGAGGATAGAGGAAATAGGGGTAAAATCAGCTCTTTCAGATGTGAAACTTGCAAGAAAAGAGATAATAAGTGCTATAGAGGGTTCTATTGAAAATATAGAAATTAATTTAAAGTCTATAAAGGACCAAGATTTTGTTTCTGACATGAGAGAAAAAATAAAAAGAATAAAAATTTCATAGACCATTAAAAAATATATTATTTATTTTTATTTAAAATCACTTCATTTTGTGGGGTGATTTTTTTATAGAATTTTTTAGTGAAAAATATTTTATAAAAAATTTGTAAAATTTTGTTTCATGAGCTAAAGTGAAATTAATTTTAAAAATGATAATTCAAAAATCGGAAAGAATGGGGATATTGCTTATATTTATAAAAACGATGTCCTTGACAAAATGGCTTATTTTGTTTAACCTAAAAAGGTAAGCTCTAGGAGTTTATAGAATAATCTACATAAAAGGAGGTGATTTGGATGGATATAAAAATAGACGAATCATATTTATTAAATACTATGAGAGAACTTATTGAAACTCCAAGTCCTGTAGGTTATACGGACGAATGTGAAGCGTTACTTGAAAAATATTTTTCTGATTTTAATTTAAAACCGGAATATGACAACAGAAGGACTGCTTATGTAAAGCTAAAGGGAAAAGATAGTTCAAGGACTATTTGTGTAGGTTCTCACGTAGATACTATAGGTTTGGTTGTTCATCATATTGAAAAGGACGGCTCCATTAAAGTAAAAAGCTTGGGAGGCAATAACTTTTCGAGCTTAGAGCATGAAAAAATGTACCTTATTACACTTGACGGTAAAAAATACACTGGTTATTTAACTTGTGTTTCTCATTCTGTTCATGTTTTTGAAGATGCTAAAACTCTTCAAAGAGATGAAAATACTATGAGATTTTTGCTTGATGAAGATGTAAATTCTGATGAAGACGTTAAAAAACTAGGTATAAGACATGGAGATGTCATTGCCTATGAACCAAGATTTGATTATATGAAAAACGGCAGAATCAGAAGCAGATTTATTGATGATAAGGGTGCAGTTGCAGCAACTCTCAGCGCTATAAAGTATTTAACTGAAAATAATTTACAACCTGAGTATGACACTGTTTTTGCTTTCCCCTATTATGAAGAGCTTGGCTTCGGTGGTTCTTATGTACCTTTAGATATTGATGAGTACATAGCACTTGATATTGGTGTTATAGGACCGGAGCATAGCGGCACCGAAAAAGATGTTTCTATTGTCTCAAAGGATTTTAAAGGTCCCTATAGCAGAAGAATAACTAAAAAATTAGTGGATCTTGCCGAAAAAATTCAGATACCCTATTCTGTTGAAGTTTTTAACAGATATAGTACTGATTCCATGGCAGCTTTTGCTGCGGGAAATGATATTGAAGCGGCAGCATTCGGAATGACCGTTTATACATCTCATGGTGTAGAAAGAACTTTTATAGAGTCTATAATAAATACGGCAAAACTTACTATTGCTTATGTTTTGGCCAAATAGAGAGGTAATATTATGAAAAAATTTAAGAAGACATTATGCGTTGTTTTATCTTTAGTTATGCTTTTAAGCCTTACAGCTTGTGGTGGAAACAAAGAAAAAGCTGATGGCGGAAAAGACGGCGGAAAAGACGAAGGAAAGGCTAATGGAGTTATAGTTATAGGTGTTAAGGGAGATGTAACTTCTTTAGACCCTCATAAGGAAAATGATTCAACTTCAGCTCAAGCCGTAAGATCTATTTATGAAACTTTAGTTAAGCTGGACAATGATACAAATGAATTTGTACCTTATTTAGCAAAATCATTTGAATATGTTGAAGGAAGCGGAAATAAAGACCTTAAGTTCACTTTGAACGAAGGAATCAAATTCCACAACGGTAATCCTTTAACTGCAGAAGACGTTAAGTTTTCTTTAGAAAGACAAAAGAGCTCAGGAAACGTAGGACACTTAGTTGCTCTTATTGACAATGTAGAAGTTCTTGATGATTACAATTTCATTATTCATCTAACTGAACCTACATCAACAATTTTATCTTCACTATCTCACATGGGTTGTTCAATTTTGGATAAAGAAACTGTAGAACCTATGGACAAAGAAGGAAAGAGCTTAGACGAAAATCCTATAGGAACAGGACCTTTCAAATTTAAAGAATGGGTACTAGGAAGCAAATGGTCTTTAACAAAGAACGAAGATTATTGGAACGACAAATACAAGGCACAATGTGACGGTCTTGAATGGAAAGTTATCCCTGAAGAAACAGGAAGAACAGTTGCTCTTCAAAACGGAGAAATCGACTTATTAATGGACGTTCCAAACGTTGATATTAAAAATATTAAAGCAGATGATAAATTAGACGTATTACAATATGAATCAACTGCACTTGAATTTTTAGCATTAAACTGCAGCAAGCCACCATTTGACAACAAGGCTTTAAGAGAAGCTGTTGCTTATTGTGTAAACAGACCTGACATCATTCAAGTTCAATTTAACGGCGAAGCTACTCCTTGCGAAACTTGTATAGGACCTGCAGCTATTGGATATACAGATGATGTTGTTAAGAGAGAATATAGTATTGAAAAAGCTAAAGAAAAATTAGCTGAAGCAGGAATGCCTGATGGATTTAGTTTTACAATTTCAACCCTTGGCGATGCAAGACCAAGAGCTGCTCAAGTAATTCAAGCTGCTTGTAAAGAAGCTGGCATTACAGTAGACATTGAAGTTTTAGAAGCATCTGCATACTATGACAAGACAGGAAAAGCTCAACACGAAGCTGGATACAGTGGATGGATTGCTAATGCTGAACCTGATAATACTTTCAGACCTCTATTTAGCAGTGCAACTATAGGAGTTGGTGGATCTAACACTTCTTGTTTCAAGAGCGACAAAATTGATGCACTTTTAGACAAGGGATCAAAGAGCATGGATCCAAAAGAAAAATTGGAAGCTTATCAAGGAATTGCAAAAATCGTATCTGAAGAATGTGCACAAATTCCAACTTGTTCAGAAATCGGTTATATTGCAAAATCTAAGAAAATTGATGGTATGATAATTTCTCCAATCCGTATGCATGATTTTTACGGTTTACACTTTGTAGAAGGCAAATAATTAAGGAGATAGAAGATGTACAAATATGTATTAAAAAGGCTTGGGATGATGATTCCCGTAATATTGGGAGTTACCGTGATAATATTCTTAATATTATCCTACTCCCCGGGAGATCCGGCTAGATTAGTACTTGGTGAAATGGCATCTGAAGAATCTGTTGAAATGTGGAGAGAGGAACATGGTCTTAACGACCCTGTTTCTCTTCGCTATGTTAAATACATGGGAAATATTGCCAAGGGAGATTTCGGAACATCATATAAAACGGGAAGACCCGTTTCAACTGAAATCTTCCAAAGATTTCCTATAACCTTCAGACTTGCTACCATAGGAATGATTGTAGCTTTATTAATAGCCCTACCTCTCGGTATAGTCTCAGCAGTTAAGCAGTACTCTTTAATAGATGGGGTGGCAACTATTTTCGGTATGCTTGGAATAGCAATGCCTTCATTTTGGGTTGCCCTAATGATGATTTTAATTTTCTCATTAAAATTAGGTTGGCTTCCTTCAAACGGAATTGAAGGTTGGAAGAGCTTGATTATGCCTGCTATTTCAGTTGGATTCGGTTGTTGTGCAAATATTATGAGAATCACAAGATCATCAATGCTTGAAGTTATAAGAACCGACTATATAAGAACTGCAAAGGCAAAGGGAGTAAAAAACAAAGATATTATAGGAAAACATGCTTTAAAGAATGTTTTAATCCCAGTTATAACTGTTGCAGGTTTACAATTCGGAGCTATGATGGGTGGAGCTGTAATAGCTGAAACCGTATTTTCATGGCCGGGAATCGGAACATATATGATCACAAGTATTAAAGCAAAGGATACTCCTGCAGTAATGGGTTCAATAATATGCTTTTGCGTTGCATTCAGTTTAGTAAATTTAGTTGTCGATTTGATTTATGGATATATAGATCCAAGAATCAAGGCAAATTACAAGTAGGTCGGTGATATTATGGATAATAAAGTTGAAAACAGATATAAAAAGAAAAGTTTGTGGGCGGAAACTTGGCATAGACTTAAAAAAAGTAAACTTGCCATGTTTGGTCTTATAATTTTAGTTATTTTAATTTTACTAGCCCTATGCGCTGATTTTATATATGATTACGACCAACAAGCTATAAAAGTTGATTATGCAAAAGCTCTTCAATGGCCTTCAGCTGAACATTGGCTGGGAACTGATGCCATGGGAAGAGATGTTTTGGCAAGACTTGTTTTCGGATCGAGAATATCTTTAAAGGTTTCCATATCAGCTATAATAGTTTCTTTAGCAATAGGCGGAACCTTAGGAGCTATATCCGGATATTACGGCGGCAAAGTAGATAATATTATAATGAGAATTATGGATGTCTTTTTAGCAATACCGAATATGCTTTTGGCAATTGCAGTAGTTGCTTCCTTAGGACCCAGTATGGTCAATTTGATGATAGCAATTGCTATTTCAGACGTGCCTATATTTGCAAGAATTGTAAGAGCGTCCATACTTGGAGTTAAAGACCAGGAATTTGTAGAAGCTGCAAGAGCCTGCGGTGCTAAAAACTCGAGAATTATTATTAGAGAAGTTTTACCAAATTGTATGGCACCTATAATTGTTCAAGGTTCCATAGCAATTGCAGCAGCAATTTTAGTAATAGCTTCATTAAGTTTCGTAGGTTTGGGAGTAGCACCTCCTGCACCAGAATGGGGCTCAATGTTATCTGAAGGAAGAACATATATAAGAGATAACAATTATCTTACTGTTTTTCCAGGAATAGCAATTGCAATAACATCCTTATCAATAAACCTTTTAGGTGATGGACTTAGAGATGCATTAGATCCAAAATTGAAACGCTAATTACTAATGTACAATTAGGAGGAAAAATGTCTGAAGAAAATATTTTGGAAATAAAAGGGCTTGAGATAACTTATGAAGTAGAAGAAGGCACTGTTAGAGCTGTAAACAATATAGATATAAGTTTAGGTAAAGGAAAAACTTTAGGCTTAGTAGGAGAAACGGGAGCGGGAAAAACCACAACTGCCCTTGCTGTATTAAGATTGGTTCCGGATCCACCGGGAGTAATTAAAAACGGCGAGATTTTCTTGGAAGGTAAAAATATTTTTAACTATACAGAAAAAGATATGGAACTTATCAGAGGAGATCAAGTTTCAATGATCTTCCAAGATCCTATGACTTCTTTGAACCCCGTTTTAACAGTTGGAGATCAAATAGCAGAAGTTATTATGATCCATGAAAACTTAAATAAAAAACAAGCTTATGAAAAAGCGAAAGATATGCTTGAACTTGTAGGAATTCCAGGAGATAGAGCAGGAGAATATCCTCATCAATTTTCAGGTGGAATGAAACAAAGAGTTGTAATTGCCATAGCACTGGCATGTAACCCTAAAGTTTTAATAGCAGATGAACCTACAACAGCTTTAGACGTAACAATTCAAGCACAAGTCCTTGAATTAATGAAAAATTTAAGAGATAAATACGGCACATCAATGATACTCATTACTCACGATTTAGGAGTAGTTGCAGAAATTTGCGATGAAGTTTCAATAATGTATGCCGGAAAAATAATAGAACATGGAAATTTAGTCGATATTTTTGACAATCATAAACATCCATATACGGAAGGATTATTTAATTCTCTACCGAATATAGAAGACAAGGGAGAACCACTAAAACCTATACCAGGTTTAGTTCCAGACCCTTCAAATCTTCCAAGCGGATGTACTTTTCACCCAAGATGTCCCTATGCAAAAGATATCTGCAAAGACCAAGTTCCTGAAAAGATATGCATAAATGATACGCATACAGTATCCTGTTTAATGTATGCAGAAAAAACAAAAAATTATTGGGAGTAGAAGAATGAGTTTATTAGAAGTAAAAGATTTAAAAAAATATTTCTCAGTAAAAAATGGAACTCTGCATGCAGTAGACGGTTTGACCTTTAATATAGAAGAAGGAAAAACTTTAGGAATGGTTGGGGAGTCAGGTTGTGGCAAATCAACTTGCGGTAGAGCAATTTTAAGACTTCACGAACCAACTTCAGGAGAGATATTTTTTGAAGGTAAAAATATTGTAACTTTAAATAAAAATGAAATGAGACAAATGAGACAGGAAATGCAAATAATTTTCCAAGACCCATTTGCTTCACTTAATCCAAGAAGAACAGTAAGTGAAATAATAGCTGATCCTATTAATCTTCATAAACTATACAAAACAAAAAAAGAAGTGGATGACAAAGTTAAAGAACTTATGGATACAGTAGGACTTGCAGAAAGACTTGTCAATGCATATCCTCACGAATTAGACGGAGGAAGAAGACAAAGAATCGGTATAGCAAGAGCCCTGGCACTAAATCCTAAGTTTATAGTTTGTGACGAACCAGTATCAGCCTTAGACGTTTCAATACAAGCTCAAATATTAAACTTGTTGGAAAGATTACAAAAAGAAAGAAAATTAACTTATATTTTTATAACACACGATTTGTCAGTTGTTCATTATTTCGCACATGATATATTGGTAATGTACATGGGCAAGATGGTAGAAAAAGCGGAAGCTGTGGAACTTTTCAGAAACACCCTGCATCCCTATACAAAAGCGCTACTATCAGCAGTTCCCGTGCCTAACATACACAATAAAAAGAAAAGAATACTCTTAAAAGGAGAAATAACATCTCCTATAAATCCTAAACCAGGATGCAGATTTGCACCAAGATGTCCTATAGCGACAAAAGAATGCTTTGAAGTATCACCGGAATTTAGAGAAGTGGGAAATGAACACTTTGTTGCTTGTCATCATGTGTAAATAGAGAAACTATTGATAATTAAATCAATAGTTTTTTTATTTTATAAAAATTAAAATAGAAGGTAAAAAATTGAATATATTAGAAGAAGCAAAACAAAATTTAGAAGAAATAATAAAAGACAGAAGAGAACTTCATAAAATTCCCGAACTTCAACTGAATCTTCCAAAAACAGTTGATTACGTAAAAAAAAGATTGGAAGAAATGGGAATAAAATACAAACTTCTCGTAAATGGAAATGCAATCATAGCACAAATAGGCGAAAAAGAAGGAAAATGCCTAGCCATAAGAGCCGACATGGACGCCCTTCCCATAGAAGAAGAAACAAACCTTCCCTTTGCATCAAACCACAAAGGCTGTATGCACGCCTGCGGTCATGACGGACACACTGCAATGGCATTGGCAGCCGCAAAAATTTTAAAAAACAGAGAAAAAGAATTAAAGGGCATAGTAAAAATATTTTTTCAACCAGGAGAAGAAATACCAGGGGGAGCAGAACCCATGATAAAAGAAGGTTGCATGGAGAATCCACATGTAGATAGAGTGATAGGTTTACATGAAGGAGGAATCTTCGGAAACTATGAAAAAGGAACAATAGGCTATAAAAAAGGACCCCTAATGGCAAGTATGGACGCCTTTATCTTAAAAGTAGAAGGAAAAGGAGGCCATGGAGCAAGACCTAAAGAATTTATAGACCCCATACAAATCATATCAGAAATAAATATGGGACTAGAAAAAATAATAAGTAGAGAAATAGACCCATGTGAATCAAGTCTTATATCCATATGCCAAATACACGGAGGAACCTGTCAAAATATAATACCCGACCAAGTGTGGGAAGAAGGAACCGTAAGAAATTTAAATGAAGAAGTCCAAGACTTTGTAGAAGAAAGAATGAAAGAAATTACAGAAAACCTAGCAAAAGCCTACAGAGGAAAAGGATACTTAGACTACAAAAGATATTACCCTGCCCTAATAAACGATGAAGAATTTACAGAATTTGCAAAAGAAACAGCAGTAGATCTATTAGGACCTGAAAAAGTCATAGAAATAGAAAAACCCACCATGGGAGGAGAAGACTTTGCCTTTTACTTAAAAAAAGCAAAAGGAACATTCCTAGCCCTAAACAACCTAAGACCAGCAGAAGACGGCAAAAAATATCCTCACCACAGTTCAAAATTCGACATAGAAGAAGACACTCTTTATATAGGAGCAGGAGTTTTAGGAGAAATAGCCTACAGATATTTAAATAAAGAAAAATCAAAATAAAAAACAATAGAAAAAAACCTTAACAAAAAAAGTTAAGGTTTTTTTGTTTTATAAAAAAGCCTTGCAAATGAATGTAGGAACCAATTTATTGAAAATTTAAAACTCAATGTAGGGACCAATTTGAAGACCTAACCCGATTTTTGAAAAAAATCGTGGTAGGTCTCATGCAACTATTTGCCCAAATCTTTGATTTGGTTGCAAATATCTGCTATTGGTCCGACGGCGAAGCCGAATTAAATAAAATCAACAATGAAAAAAGGTAAACACAAATAAAATTTCAATTGAAAATTTTTAAAAACAAAATGCTTCACGTAAAGCGAAAAAAAATAATTTAAAATAAATTTTAAATCAAATATTTATTTTTTTCTCTCACCCAATTCACGCGGACCGGTAAACCGGTCCCTACAGCCCACAAAAGCCCAAGCATAAATTTATTGTAATTAGGATCCAACCCACACGTGAATGTGGGGCTTATTTATGCGAAAATGATTAACAAAATAAAACCCCTGCAAGGGAATGTAGGGACCAATTTATTGAAAATTTAAAACTCAATGTAGGGACCAATTTATTGGTCCGACGGCGAAGCCGAATTAAATAAAATCAACAATGAAAAAAGGTAAACACAAATAAAATTTCAATTGAAAATTTTTAAAAACAAAATGCTTTATGTAGAGCATTAAAAATATTTATAAAAATATTGAGTTTGTTCTCCCACCCGACACAGGCGGACCGGTAAACAGGTCCCTACAGAATTCATTTTTAATAATTTTTCTAGGGACCAATTTGAAGACCTAACCCGATTTTTGAAAAAAATCGTGGTAGGTCTCATGCAATTATTTGCCCAAATCTTTGATTTGGTTGCAAATATCTGCTATTGGTCCGACGGCGAAGGCGAATTATAAAATAAAAAACAATGAAAAAGGATAAATAAAAATAAAAAATTACCAAAAAAATTTTAATATAAATATCTATTGACCTAAAAAAACTTTTTTCGTATTATGTATATGATAAACAATATCAAAGAGGTAAAAAATATGGAAGAATTTTTAATAACTTGTTGCGCGCCAACCTTGGCAGGCAAAAAAGTTGGAAATATTTTCAACCTGAAAAAAACTTGTGTTACAAACTTTGAAATAAAAAAATGGGCTTTGCTCTTAAAAAGGTTTAAAATAGAAGTCCGCATAATAAAAGAAACCAAGGATGCATATTTAATATATGTTTATCGTGAAAATCTTTTAAAAAATATTTTAGCCCAAGAGCAAATCAAAGACTTTTTACATAATTACGGCTACATAAGCCCAAAAACCGAAGACATGATAAAATGCTTAACTCTGCGCCTTAAAGAAAAGGACGAATTTCCTCATGAAATAGGAATCTTTTTAGGATATCCTCTCATAGATGTTATAGGTTTTATAAAAAATAAAGGTAAGTGCTATAAAAAGTGCGACCTTTGGAAAGTTTATGGAGATGAATTTAAATGTAATGAGCTTTTCAAAGAGTATCGCAAGTGTAAATATTGTTTTCAAAAAATGTATGAAGAAGGCTTTAAAACAAGCGAAATAATTGAAAAATACGCCGAATCATATCAATAGATTTCAAAACACCCTTTGTTCGTAAAAAAAAGAATCCACCTGAAAAATAGGTGGATTTTTTTAATGTCTTATTTATTTACAGAAGCATCATAAATAGCATCAATACTATTTTCAATAAGAGAATTAAACTCTTCATCAGATAAACTTTCCTTTAAACCTTCAGAAAGAGCCCTTGAAAAAGAAGCAACCATTTTTTTATTTTTTCTTAAAAGATCGTTGGCCATCTCTCTTGAATATCCGCCGGAAAGAGCAACAATTCTAAGAGTATTTTCAAAATCATAAAGATCGAGATAAGTATTTTCACGACTTGGGATAGTGAGTTTAAAAATAACGAAAGAATTCTTATCAAGTTTTTCCATATGTTTTTTAAGCTCTTTGTGTAAAAATTCCTCAATTTTTTCCTTATCAGAAGAATTTATATCAACTTCAGGCTCAATAATAGGAACAAAACCTTTTGCAATAATCTTTTTAGCATAGTCAAATTGTTGTTCAACAACAGCTTTAATACCAGACTCATTATATTCCTTAATAAGAGAACGCATTTTAGTTCCAAAAATATTTCTTTCCTTTGCATTAATGAGAAGCTCATCTAAGCTTTTCATTTCCTTCATAAGTTGAACGCCATCCTTAAGCTCAGCCAAGCCCTCATCGACCTTTAAAATAGGAACAATACCCTTTTCATCCCAAAGATAATCAGAAGTATATTTACCATCAATTTTTGAGTTCATAGTAATCTTAAAAAGAATAGCAGCCAAAATTTTTTGAGAATTAAAAGCGGGACTTTTAATTATTCTCTTTCTCATTTCGTGAACAAGATTAAACATCTCTTCATCATTAGAGTATCTGTCTTCATTAACACCATATAATCTAAGAGCCTTTGGAGTAGAACCGCCGCTTTGATCAAGAGCAGCAATAAAACCGTCGGCATTTTTCATTCTTTCAAATTGTTTTTGGTTCATATTTTCCCCCTTTTAAAATAGTATATCATATTTTATAAAAGCTAAGTAAAAGTCTTTTTAAATGGAAAAGAAAATCAAAATAATTTACAAAAAATAATTTACGTGATAATATACAAAGAGCAAAATAAATAAGGAGGTGCTCTATGGAAATCACAAAAGACACTCTGATTGGAGAAATAATTCAACAAAACCCGGAAGCAATAACAACACTTATGAGTTTCGGATTAGGCTGTGTAATGTGTCCTTCAAGCCAAATGGAATCCCTTGAAGAAGCAAGCTTAGTACATGGAATGGATGTAAATGTACTTGTATCTGCCCTTAACAGTGCAATAAAAAAATAAATAAAAAAACAAAAAGGCGGTCTATATATTGGTTCTTACACCAATAGAATAAGATGCGTCTTTTTTTATTGTGAAAAAGTTGATTAAAAAATATTTATAAAAAAATTTAAAATAAATTTTAAATCAAATGCGAGGTTTGTTCTCCTACCCAAAACACACGGACCGGTAAACCGGTCCCTACAGCCCACAAAAGCCCACGCAGAAATGTGGGGTTGATTTATTCGAACAGGTTTAACAAGATTAAATCTCCGAAACCGAATGTAGGGACCAATTTGAAGCCCTAACCCGATTTTTGAAAAAAATCGTGGTAGGTCTCATGCAACTATTTGCCCAAATCTTTGATTTGGCTGCAAATATCTGCTATTGGTCCGGTCGCCGTAAGGCGAATGAAATAAGATAAGAAATGAAAAAACAAAATTATAAATAGAATCATAAAAATAAAGAAAAAAATCTTGCTCACTCTAATTTCTTTAAGTAAAATAGATAAGTTGACATTAAATTCAATTGATTTTATACTTGTTTTGAAACTTAGGAGGAAATATGAACAAAAAAAATACAATCGCTCAGTCTACTTTGGCTATTATAATTTTTTCTTTAATAGGCAAGGTTATGGGTTTTGCTCGTGAAACCATGCAGGCTGCAATTTTTGGCGCAACCCATGAAGCAAGTGCCTTTGTTCTTGCTCAAGGGGCAACCAGTATGATTTCCACTTTAATTACCACTGCAATTGCCACCACCTTCATTCCTGTTATGCAAAAAGTTGAGAGGGAACTGGGGGATGATCATAGACTTTCATATACAAACAATCTTATTTGGATTTCTCTAATCATAACAACTTTTGTTACGGTTTTAGGAATTTTTTTCAGTCCATATATTGCAAAGCTTACTGCAGCTCAAGCCAGACCGGAAACATATAAACTTGTTGTTCAGTTAGTTGAAGTAGGTATGCCCGTTGTTATTTTTTCAGCTATGGTGGGAGTTTTTACGGGATTTTTGCAATATGGAGGCAAATTTGCCGCAGCAGGCGCCATTGCCATTCCATTAAATCTCGTTTATATTATTTATCTTGCTTGTTTTTCAAAGACTTTCGGAGTTTTAGGTTTAACTGTGGCTTCAGTCATTGCAGTTTTTGTCCAAATTATTTTCTTAATGCCAAGTTCTTTTAAAATAGGTTTTAGACCAAAATTCATTGTGAATTTTAAGGATAGATATGTAAGAGAAGCTGTTATTTTATCTTTGCCAGTCTTAGTTTCCACTTCAGTAAATGATATTAATGTCTTTGTTAACAGAAACCTGGCATCAGGAATGAGTGACAGTGCTCCTGCCATTTTAAATGTTTCAAACAAGATGAATACCTTAATCTTAGGCATTTTTATCACTGCAGTTACGGCTATTATTTTTCCTATTTTAGCTCGTTCTTTTTCTGATGGAGATGTCTTAAAGGGCAAAAAGGTTATGAATGCATCTATTAAAAGTGTGCTTTTTTTAACCATTCCTGCAACTGTAGGTATGTTTATTTTGGCAAGACCTATTATTGACATTGCCTTCGTTCATGGAAAATTTACTCCTGCAGACGGCATGGAAGCAACTTCAACATTAAGGTGCTACTCCTTGGCATTGATTTCAATTTCTCTTTCCAATGTTTTAAATCGTGTTTACTATTCTCTTGAAGATACAAAAACTCCTTTTTACATTGGAGTTATAAATGTTGCAATTAATGTGGGTCTTAATCTTTTAGTTGCCCATAAGTTTGGAACTCAAGGTTTGGCTGCTTCAGTTTCTATTGCAACAACTATTGCAGTTTTAATTTCTTTTTACTTGCTTCACAAAAAGATTGGAAATTTAGGAACCAAATCCTATATTAAAGCAATTATAAAGACAGGTCTATCAAGTTTTCTTATGGGTCTTGTTGCTTTTATCTATTTTCCCATGGAAAATATTGTTTGTAGAGCCTTTTCATCCAATGCGGCTTTAACTGTGACTAAACTTATTTGCCTTATGATTGTTGTAGGCCTTGCCCTTATTGTTTATTTAGTCTCCATGTATCTTTTAGGAGTTCGTGAGATTCGTGACATTACAAAGATTATTAAAAAGAAAATTAAAAATAAATTTGCAAAATAAATTTAAAATTTTTTCGGTGGGTAACCACCGATTTTTTTATTTTAAGAAAAATTGGGTATAAAAATAAAGATAAGTGATTTATTAATATAAAAGGCAAATATTAAAAAAATCTAAAGATTCTTTATACTCAATTGTATTAGCAAAATAATAGGGTATAATGAAACTATGTAAGAAATTTTAATTAGGAGGAGATTATATGAATAAGAAAAAGATATTGTCACTTGTACTTAGTTTTTTGATGATCGTGACAGTACTTCCCTTTAATGTATTTGCAGCAGAAACTTACACTGTTACACCTACTAAAACTGAATTTGTAAGTGGAAAGGCAGACACAGCAACAATAACTGTTAAAAAGACAGTAGATAATGGCACGCCAACTGAGGTAGATAAAGAAAACATTCAACTTGCAGTAACAGGCGATGAACTTTCAGCAAAGGGAAATATTGTTACCTATAATGGAAACGCAGTTACTGAAGATAAAACTGTCACTGTAACTGTAAAACTTAAAGATGATTCGGCATTTTCAGATCAAATAACTTTTAAAATTAAGGCACCTGAAAAAACATTTAAAGTTACCTTTGATGCAAATGGAGGAAAATCTACACCTGCAGAACAAACAGTTAAAGAAAACGAAATGGCAAAAGAACCAGCAGAAAAACCAACAAAAACAGGCTATAAATTTACAGAATGGCAAAAAGATGGAAAAAAATTTGAGTTTACTACAACACCTATAACTGCAGATACAGAATTAAAAGCAGCTTGGGAGGCAAAAGATGTAACAATTAAATTTGATACTAATGGTGGAAGTTCTGCACCTGCAGAACAAACTGTAAAATTCGGTAAAACAGCTACAGCTCCTACACCACCAACAAAGAGTGGATATACATTTGACGGTTGGTACAAGGGAGACACAAAATTTGATTTTAATGCACCTATAAATGAAGAAGGAACTATAACCCTAACAGCAAAATGGAATCCTATTGAAACTTTAAAAATATCAGATGTAAGAGCATATTATGACTATGTAACAGGCTATGTTACTTTAAACGGCAGCCTAGTAAAAAATGCCAAAGTTAATTTAGGTGGCTTGCCAGCCGTTTATACAGATAGCGATGGATTTTTTGCAATTTATGTTGGAGATAAAGAAGGCAACTACGGAAAATATGATTATGGCTACTATGATAGCGTAAATGATAATAAGTATGTAAGATACAATCTTCCTGCAAACACCTATGTTGAAGCAAGAGATTCTTCAGGATACAGACTTGATTACGGCACAAGCGATTCATCAGGATATATAAACTTATCTTGGTCAGGTTCACAAAAAGCCTATATCTATATTGATGCCTACGGATATAATTACAATGGAAAATATCATAGAGGATATTACTATGATTATCTTTCTCATGATTGGTCCACAGGAAAAACAATTTATGCATATTATGATGCAAAGACAGCAAGTTATACAATTTCAAAATCCAATCAAGTAGATAAATTTTATAATGGCAGTGGATATTATCCAGGAACAAATTATGGAAAGACAATTTATCCTACAAGCATAGATGTTTCTTATGATGGATATACAATAACAGGTTATACTGAAAGCAATATTTATCTTTCAGCTTACTATCATGGAAGATATGTAGGCTCTGCATATTCAAACAGCAATGGATATTTCAGTATTTCATCAAATGAAAAAATTTATGACAAATATTATTTAAGCTTTAAGACAGGAAAAGATGGTAAACTTGCCCTTGCTCCAACTGTTACAAGTGCTGAAGCAGGAAGCACAAGTATTAAAGGTACTGCTACAAACGGTGCAACTGTAAAAGCTTATGATTCAAAGGGTAACTATCTTGGCCAAGCTTATGCTGACAGATACAACAAATTCTCCATGACTTTAAATCGTAAATTAGTTGCAGGAGAAAAAATAAAACTTGTAAGTTATGAAATAGGCTACAAAGAAAACAGTATTGAATATACAGTTAAGGGACAAGTAGCAGATCTTTATAGAATGGCATATATTGCAGGATATCCTGATGGAAAATTCCACCCCAACTATAAAGTAACAAGAGCTGAAGCAGCTTCAATGTTTGCAAGACTTATTAACGGTTCAAATTCTTTCGGACTTTCTCAAGTTACTAAGTTTAATGATGCAAGCAACGCTTGGTATTCTCAAGCAATAAATTATATTACTGCAAAGGGATTGATTTCAGGCTACAATGATGGAAGTTTCAGACCTGATACCAACATCACAAGAGCTGAATTTGCTCAAATGATAAGTGGATTTATAAATGCAGGTTATCCAGGAAGTGCAAGTGCCAACTTAAAAGATATTAAGGGACACTGGGCTCAAGATGCCATAGACAAAGTTTTCGGTAAAAAAGTTGTTCAAGGTTATCCAGACGGTTCATTTAAACCAGATAACGAACTTACAAGAGCTGAAGCTGTTACAATTTTAAATGCAGTATTTGGAAGAACAACAACTTACAGCAGTATCAATACAGTTTCAAACAGAACTCAACTTAAAGAATTCTTAGACGTAAGCTCAAGTGATTGGTTCTATTATCAAGTATTAGATGCATCAAACGCTCACGCTTCTTATGACACAGGATATGGTTATGAAGCTTGGACTTTGATTAGATAATTTATTTTTACAATTTTATAAAAATAATAAGACAAAAAAGAGGAGATGCAAATCTTCTCTTTTTTTATTTGATGAATTGCAAATAATATTGCGACACTTAGAGCAAACTAATTTCGTGCATAAATACATCAAATGGAGTTTGATAATTTAGACATTTTATAGGTCTGTTATTAAGCTCCATTAAATTTTTTATTAACTCTTCAATTTCAATATCAGCCAAATCCGTTTTCTTTGGATAATATTCTCTTAATAATCCATTTGAATTTTCGTTACTTCCTCTTTGCCATCCTGAATATGGATCAGCAAAGTAGAAATCTATTCCCATTTCTTCAATTTCTCTATTATTTTATCCTTGATTTCATCATTAGCCTTAGTTTTTCTTCCCTTTCGTGATGACTTTATATATTTGTCTTTACTTACTTTAATAGCTGAATATTCGTTGTTACATCTTTTCAATTCTCTATAAGTAGTTGAGTGATGAAAGCCAAGTATTTTCGCTATTCTTCTATAAGAATAGCCCTCTTGTTTTAATACTTCTATCTTATTTCTATAATTTAGGGTAATATGAGTTTTGTTTAGTGTCGCATTTAATTTTACAACTTATCAAATAATAAAAATGAGATGTATATTTTAAAAGAAAAGATTATGCAAAAGATTTAATTAATATATTGATGAAGTTTTTTTAAAAGCTCAAAAAGTAAAAGATAAATATTTATAAAAATATATTTAAAAAGTTTATATTAAAATTTAAGTTGGTAAAAAATTTATTTTGGGTATAAATTGAATGATAGCGAGTATCAATAAATTTTAAATAAAAAGGAGGACATAAATGTCACAAGTAGGAAAGAAAATACCGGAGTTTAACACTAATGGCTATAACCCAAAAAAAGAAGAGTTCGTAACAATATCAAATAAGGATTTTGAAGGTAAGTGGAATGTTCTTATGTTCTACCCAGCAGACTTCACATTTGTTTGCCCAACAGAACTTGAAGATATGCAAGAACAATATGAAAAATTACAATCACTTGGAGTAGAAGTTTATTCTATGTCTTGCGATACACATTTCGTGCATAAAGCATGGCACGACCATTCAGAAGCTATTGGCAAATTAGAATATACAATGTTAGCTGATCCTCACAAATCAATTGCTAGAGATTTTTCTGTTTTAGATGAAGAAGCAGGACTTGCTCAACGTGCAACTTTTATAATAGATCCAGATGGAATAATTCAAACTGTAGAAGTTAATGCAGATGGAATTGGAAGAGATGCAAGCCAAGTTTATGACAAAGTTCGTGCTGCTCAATTCGTTCGTGAAAATCCTGGACAAGTTTGCCCTGCAAAATGGAAAGAATCAGGCAAAACATTGACACCTGGTCTTGACTTAGTTGGTAAAATCTAATGTTAGATCAAAATTTAAAAAATCAGCTAAAAGAGTATTTGAAACTTCTAGAAGGTGAAGTTGTATTTACTCTCAGCTTGGATGATTCTGAAAAGTCAAAAGAAGTTAAAAACTTTGTAGAAGAGATTGTTTCATTATCAGATCTTTTAAAAATTGAAGAAAAAAAATTAGACCTAAGCCCATGTTTTAGTCTTTCATCAAATGGAAGATCTGGAATAAGCTTTGCAGGACTTCCACTGGGTCATGAGTTTGAATCTTTTGTATTGGCACTTTTACAAATCAGCGGTCGTCCACCAAAAATTGATGAAAATCAAGTAAAGAGGATTAAATCAATAGATAAAGAACTATCATTTGAAACAGTAGTTAGCCTAAGTTGCCACAACTGCCCGGAAGTAGTTCAAGCTCTAAACATTATGGCGGTTTTAAATCCCAAAATCAGCCACCGTATGGTAGATGGAGCAAGCTTCCAAGAATATGTTGACGGACTTGGAGTTATGGCAGTTCCAGCAAGTTTTTTGAATGGTAAAAGTTTTTATAATGGAAAAATTAACTTGAACAAAATCCTTGATGTGGTTACCGGAGAAAAAGATAGACCATCACTAAAAGATAAGCCTGTTTATGATCTTCTTGTTATTGGCGGTGGACCGGCTGGCGCTACTGCGGCAATTTATGGAGCAAGAAAGGGAATCAAAACAGGACTTATAGCAAAAGATTTTGGAGGTCAGGTAAAAGAAACTTTAGCCATTGAAAATATTACAGGTTTAACCTATACAGAAGGTCCAAAATTTATGGAAGCTGTAAAGGAACATGTTTTAAAATACAAGGTTGATATTATAGATGAAGTTGAAGTTTTATCTATACAAGAAGCTGATCCGATAATAATCAAAACAGATTCAGGTGAGCTTCAAGCTAAATCTTTAGTTATAGCGACAGGAGCTAAGTGGCGTTTGATAGGAATTCCTGGAGAAATTGAATTTAGAAATAAGGGAGTTGCCTACTGTACTCACTGCGATGGGCCACTTTTCAAAGATAAAAAAGTTACTGTCATTGGTGGAGGCAATTCAGGAATAGAGGCTGCAATTGACCTTGCTGGACTGGCAAAAGAAGTTTTAGTCTTGGAATTTTTACCAGAATTAAAAGCGGATTCAGTCCTTCAAGAAAAATTAAAAACTTTGAGAAATGTTCGTGTAGTTACTAATGCAGAAACAAAAGCCCTAGAAGGTAAAGAAAAACTTGAAAGCATTATTTATCAAGACCGCATAGGTGGAGAAACTCATCAAGAAGCAACAGATGGATGCTTCATTCAAGTTGGATTAGTGCCTGTAACAGAATGGATTGACGGAATCGAAAAAAATCAAAGAGGCGAGATAATAGTAGACCAAGTTGGAGCAACAAGTATGCCTGGAGTTTTTGCTGCGGGAGATTGCACTAACAGCGCCTTTAAACAGATAGTAATCGCACAAGGAAGCGGTGCAACAGCTGCCATAGGCAGTTACCAATATTTGATGCGAAAATAAAAATCAAGAATGGACTCTCAATGGGTCCATTTTTTTTAGAATTTAATTTTATTTAATAAAGTATAATTTGGGAAAATATATAGTACAGTAGTTTGTATAAGAAAGAGGTGCTATGATGGCGAAAATTGCATTAGGGACCTAAAAAGAGCAGATTTTATAAATCTTTTAAATAAAAAACTCACAGCCTGCACATTAAATATAGATAAAGGATCGCGAAGCTCCTTTTTTTATGCCTTTAATTTATGATGAATTGCAAATAATATTGCGACACTTAGAGCAAACTAAGTTCGTGCATAAATACATCAAATGGAGTTTGATAATTTAGACATTTTATAGGTCTGTTATTAAGCTCCATTAAATTTTTTATTAACTCTTCAATTTCAATATCAGCCAAATCCGTTTTCTTTAGATAATATTCTCTTAATAATCCATTTGAATTTTCGTTACTTCCTCTTTGCCATCCTGAATATGGATCAGCAAAGTAGAAATCTATTCCCATTTCTTCAATTTCTTTGTAACATGCAAATTCCTTACCTCTATCTGATGTAAAGCTTTTTAAAGAAAACTTTGGTAAAGGCTTTATCAACTTTTTCATAGCTTCTAACATAGAGTCTTTACTTCTATCTTTCATAGGTAAAGCTACGTAGAATCGAGATTTCATTTTGACAAAGGTTGCTAAACATCATTTGCTTTTTCCTCTTGATGATACAACCGTATCTAATTCCCAATGACCAAATTCACTCTTTTTTTTACTTTTTTGGTCTTTTTCTTATAGAAGTTCCAATATTAAATTTCCCTCATAAGAATAAAAATGTAAAATAAATTGTATAAAAAATTTTGCGTTTGTTCTCCCACAAAAAAACGCAGACTAATAAATTGGTCCCTACAGGATTTTTAAAGGTTATGGCAAAAAAATGATTGTTTAAAATGAAGGGATTAAATAAAAAAATTATTATTTAATACAAAGTTAAAGTAATAAATCTATTTTCAAAAGATTTATAATTATTGTGTTATAATAAATATGATTGGAGCGAGTATGGTAAAAACTATAGAAGAAATTGAAAGAGCTATAATAAAAACATATAAAAAAGATATCTGGGTGAAATTTGTCCGGGCAATAAATGATTTTGACATGATAAAAGATGGGGATAAAATTGCCGTTGCAATTTCAGGAGGCAAGGATTCTTTAACTCTTGCCAAACTTTTCCAAGAACTTAAACGTCATGGAAAAATGAAATTTGAATTGGAATTTATTGCTATGAATCCCGGATATGTTGATGAAAATATAGAAAGACTTGAGTATAATTGCAAGGCCTTAGGAATTCCTGTAAAAATGTATGATTCAGATATTTTTCAAGTTGCTGAAAAAATTGCCGGAGAAAATCCCTGCTATATGTGTGCGAGAATGAGAAGGGGAAATCTCTATGCAAAAGCTCAAAGCTTAGGCTGTAATAAACTTGCTTTGGGTCATCATTTTAATGATGTTATTGAAACTGTTATGTTAAATATCATTTACAGTGGAAATTTTAAGACTATGATGCCCAAGCTTCATTCCGACAATTTTGAAAATATGGAGATTATTCGTCCCATGTATTATGTTGAAGAGGAAGCTATAAAAAGATTTATGAGATTTACAGGCCTTCGTCCTCTTGATTGTGCTTGTGCGGTCACTAAAAGGCGCTCAGGCAACAGAAGATTTTGGATTAAGGATTTAATATCAGAAATTAAAAAAGTCCATCCACAGGCTGATATAAACATTTTGAGAAGCACTGAAAATGTAAATATGGGTGCCATTGTGGGATATAAGATTAGGGATGAAAAACACAGCTTTCTTGAAACTTATGAAAAAAATTCTTCGGGCTATGAGGATAAGGATGAGAATAATTGCGATAATTGCCAAATTTAATTTGAGCTTTTTGCAATTTTATAAAAATAATTTAAAATAAGGAGGTTTTATGGAAAACTTATTAAGCCGTAAAATAGGCGATAAACTTTACTACATAGGGGTAAACGATAGAGAAACCGCGCTTTTTGAAAATATGTGGCCTCTTCCTGATGGAGTTGCTTACAATTCTTATGTAATAAAGGGTTCAAAAAATATTTTAATTGATTCAGTTAAGTCAAATACTGTTGAAGAATGTCTTGCAAAATTAAGAGAAGTTATTGGGGATGAGGACCTTCACTATATTATTGTTGACCATATGGAACCGGACCATTCTTCAGGTCTTTTGGAACTTATTAATTCCTATCCTGATGTAAAACTTGTGGCTAACAAGAGAGCTTTTCCCATGCTTAAATCTTATTACAACATTCCAGAAGATAGGGTTATTGAAGTTAAAGATGGTGAAAAACTGGAAATGGGAGATACCAGTCTTACTTTTTATATGACTCCAATGGTTCACTGGCCTGAATCTATGGTTGCCTTTGAAGAAGATACGGGAATTTTATTTTCTCAAGATATTTTTGGAGCTTTTGGAACTTTAAGTGGTGGAATTTTTGACGATCAAGTTGAATTTGACAAGTATTACATGGAAGAAATGGCAAGATATTTTATAAATATTGTTGGAAAATATGCAGGTCAGGCTTTAAAAGCTTTAGAAAAACTTGGTTCTCTTGATATAAAAATGATTTGCCCAGACCATGGTCCTATTTGGAGAAAAAATCCACAAAAAGTTATTGATATATATAAGGATCTTTCTTCTCAAAAAACTGAAGATGGAGTTTTAATAGTATTTGGTTCAATTTATGGAAATACGGAAAGAATGGCCGAAATTTTAGCAAGAGGTGTTGCTGAAGAAGGCATAACAAATATAAGAGTAAGAGATGTTGCCCACACAAGTCAATCCTATCTTCTTAGAGATTGTTGGAGATATAAGGGAATAATTTTAGTTTCTTGTTCTTATGATAGATCTATTTTCCCACCTATGGGCTTTTTGCTTAAGGAATTAGATCACCAAAGAATGAAAAATAATGTTTGGGGCATTGCTGGCACCTATTCATGGAACGGCGGAGCTATGAAAGAATTAAAAGATTTTGTAGAAAGAAACAAATTAAATGTTTTGGAACTTCAACCGGAAATTCAAGGTGCAGGAAATGATGAAGACTACAGAAATCTTTTAGAACTTGGAAAACAAATTGCAAGAGCAGTAAAAGAAGACAAATAAATATAAAATTTTAAAAACGGGATTTGTTTCCCGTTTTTTTATTATAAAAATCCAATAAAAATAGTCTTATAAATTTTATAAGACTATTTATTGTACTCAATTTTATTTACAAATTTTTCAATATCAGTGGCATTTTTAATGTGAAATCTTCTTATTTCGTAAGGATTTAAATTTTTGATGTTTGAAGCTCTTTTATTAGCTCCCACAAAAGCTATTTTTATGCCAGCATCCTTTAATATTTTCCGCACACTGTCATTTGAAGCTGCACCGGGATAAGCAAGAGCCAGGGGATATTTTGAAGTGTGCTGATAAATAAGCCAGTTATTCCAGATTAAATCGTCCTTTATTCTTTTTAAATATTCTTCCTCACTTTCATTTTCATATCTTGAGGAAAATTTTGTTTTATCCTTATTTTTTCCTTCCTCTATCTTTGCATGTTGATCAAAAGTGTGATTTTGAAAATCCATTAAATTTATATAAGACATTTCAGAAACCATATCCCACGTTAAATATCCGGGTTTATCAACTAAGGAGCCTATTAAAAAAATACTAGCCTTGGCTCCATAACTTTTTAAAATTGGAAAAGCATTTGTATAATTATCTTCATAACCATCATCAAAAGTTATCAAAACAGGCTTTAAAGGAAGCTTTTTTCTGCCCTGTATTATCTTACTTAAATCATCCACTGTTAAAAAAGTAAAATCTCTTCGAGAAAGCTCATCAATCATTTTTTTGAAATTTTCAGGAGAAACTGAAAAAGTTCCCTCCTCATCAGAAATTTTATGATAAGTCAAAACAGGAATATCACCAGCTTTTAACTTACTTGCTGGCAAAATTAAAAACAGAGCAGGCACTATTATTAAAAGACCTATAATTATTTGAATTAATTTTTTCATAGTCTAATTATACAGATATATCTTAAGATATTCAAATTACAAAAAAGTTAAAGCTATTTTTAAAACAAACATGATAAAATAAAATCGGTGATAAAAATGAGAAAAAAAGAAATTGAAGTATATATAGAGGAACAGGGCTTTCCCAACAAATCAAAAATTCTTGTAGAAGGGAAAAATATGAAATTAAAAGGGGGAATAAAAGGACAAAAAATTTTAGCGAGAAAAATTACAAGATCAAAAGCTCAATTAATTGAAGTTTTGGAAAAATCCCCCTTGGAAAAAGAAGAAAATTGTAAATATCAAAAAGTTTGCGGCGGATGTACCTATCAAAATTTTTCCTATGAAGAAGAAATAAAATACAAAGAAGAACTTTTAAGAAAACTTTTTTTAGAAAATAAAATTTTAAAAGAAAAAGACCAGTTTATCTTAGAAAAAAGTCCCCACTATGAAGGATACAGAAATAAAATGGAATACACCTTTGGCGATCAAGAAAAGGGAGGTCCTCTTGCCTTGGGACTTCATAAAAAAAATAGATTTCACGAAGTAGTGGACATGGAAAGATGCATAATCGTTCACCAGGACTTTGACATAATAAGAAAATTTGTAAGAGATTTTTTTAAAAAAGAAAGCTTCTTTAACAGAAAGACTCATCAAGGATTTTTAAGGCATCTCGCCATTAGAAGAACAAGGTTTGGAGAGATACTTATAAACCTGGTAAGCTCATCTCAAGGACAAATAGAAAAAGAAAAATTTATAAAAGAACTTTTAAACTTAAAATTGGAAGGAAAAATTGTAGGCATAGTACACACAACAAATGACTCTTGGGGTGATGCAATAATAGGAGAAAAAGTAGAACTTTTATACGGAAGACCCTACGCCATAGAAGAACTTTGTGGTTTAAAATACAAAATTGGACCCTTTTCATTTTTTCAAACCAACACCTACTCAGCAGAAATATTGTACAAAATGGCAAAAGACACCCTGGGAAATATAGAAGATAAAAAATTGTTGGACCTTTATTCAGGCACTGGCACCATAACGACAATACTGGGAAAAGAAGCAAAATCAGCAACAGGAATTGAAATAGTAGAAGAAGCCGTAAAAGGTGCAAGAGAAAACGCTGAGGACAACAATTTAAAAAATATAAAATTTTATCAAGGAGACGTATTTCAAGTATTAAAAAAAGAAAAAATACAAGCAGACGTCATAGTAGTTGACCCGCCAAGAGAAGGAATAGGAAAAGAAGCAGTAGAAAAAATCTCAGAATTTCAAACAGATCAAATCCTTTATATCTCTTGCAATCCACTAACCTTAGTAAAAGACTTAGAAGACTTTACAAATTTCGGATATAAAATAAAAGAATTAAGAGCCTTAGATCAATTTCCAAGGACATTTCACGTTGAGACGGTAGCACTTTTGTCCAAACTCGATGTCGATAAGCATATAAATATTGAAATTGAGCTGGATGAGCTTGATTTGACAAGTGCTGAAAGTAA